>QWQJ01000172.1 GCA_003670865.1 Planctomycetota bacterium
GAGGTGCAAGGGTGCTGCGATCTTTACGCCGGCAGGCACATAGAGCGCGGTGCTAGCGCGGTGGAAGGCGGCGTGCATGGCAGCAAACCAATCGGCCCGGGAATCGACCACTGAAAACCAATGTGGCTTAAAGACATCCGGATGATCGCTTAGAAGCCGATCGGCCGAACCAAATAAAACTCCCTGCTGGGCCAGCGACACATCGAGTTCCTCGTGTCGCACATGGCCGTCGAGCGTGAGCATTCGACCAGCCAAGTCAGATGCAATCGCGGGCTGTGGTTTGTCGGCAAAAAAATCATCGGTTGTGATGGTTTGGTTGGCGATGGCAAAGAGCAGCAAACCCTCTGGCAGCGGTGCATCGGCGGCGGGAAGTGGCCGCGGACCCCAGGCGTTTGGCTTAAAAAGCCGCAGGTCTGTGCGCATCCAGTTTTCATCGTGTCGGCCGGGCAGGGCCATCGTTTGCCAGTGCTCGAAGGCAACGCGCCGCCGCTGCTGTTCCCAAAGAGGTGCGGATCCCTCGGCGAGCAATTGCTCAAGAGCAGTCGCACAAAATTGAGCAGAAGCAAGAGTGGCAGTCTCAGGCGATCGTGTCGGCGAAGTGGTCGGAGCAGTAAGTGGGGTCATGATTTTCAGTGCAGCCGATCAGCTCACCCCACCGATCCTTCCATTTGTAGTTCGATCAGTCGATTCATCTCGACGGCATATTCCATCGGTAGCTCTTTGACGAGTGGTTCGATAAAGCCACTCACAATCATCGTGCTGGCCTCCGCTTCGGAAAGCCCCCGGCTCTTCAAATAGAAGAGTTGCTCTTCGCCGATCTTTGAAACGCTGGCCTCGTGGCCGATCGTGACATCCTGTTCTTCAATCTCGATGTAAGGATAAGTGTCGCTGCGGCTGATGTCGTCCAAGATGAGGGCCTCGCAAACAACGCTGGAGCGACTCTTGCGGGCGCCCGGCTCAACGCGAACAAGACCCCTGTAGCTAGAGCGGCCGCCATTTTTAGAAATACTTTTGGAGACGATGCGACCCGAAGTGTTGGGGGCCGCATGCACCAGCTTTGCACCGGCATCCTGATGCTGTCCGGCCGATGAAAATGCGATCGAAAGGATTTCTCCCCGAGCGCCCGGCTCGACCATGTAGACGGAGGGATATTTCATTGTCAGGCGGCTGCCTAAATTGCCGTCGATCCACTCCATCACAGCCCCCTCGCGAGCAACGGCACGCTTGGTGACGAGGTTGTAAATATTGTTAGCCCAATTTTGAATCGTCGTGTAGCGGCAGCGGGCGTGCTTCTTGACAACAATTTCAACGACTGCTGAGTGGAGGCTTTCAGTCGAATACATCGGCGCGGTACAGCCTTCGACATAGTGCACCTGTGCGCCTTCGTCCACGATGATCAAAGTTCGCTCGAACTGCCCCATATTTTCGGCATTGATGCGGAAATAGGCCTGCAGTGGAAACTCAATTTTCACCCCTTTGGGCACATAAATAAATGACCCGCCTGACCAGACGGCTGAATTGAGCGCGGCAAACTTATTATCGGCTGGCGGAATGATGGTGGCGAAATAATCGCGGACCAGATCTGGATATTCGCGTACCGCGGTGTCGGTATCGGTGAAGATCACACCTTTTTTCACGAGATCCTCTTGCAGCGAACCGTAGACGACCTCGCTTTCAAACTGAGCTTTCACGCCGGAGAGATACTTCCGCTCTGCTTCGGGGATACCGAGTCGTTCAAATGTTTTCTTAATTTCACTCGGCACATCGTCCCATGTCTTGCCCTGATGGTCGGCTGGCTTCAGGTAGTAGTAAATATTCTGAAAGTCGATGGCGATGTCGCCACCCCAGTGGGGCATTGGCTTGGCATTGAAGATGTCGAGCGACTTGAGCCGGAAGTCGCGCATCCAAGCCGGCTCTTTTTTCATCTCTGAAATCTGTGAGACAATCTCTGCACTGAGACCCTTGCTGGCCTTGAAGACGGCCGGCGAATCAGTGCGAAAGTCGTACTTATTGATCTCGCCGAGGGCCAGTGTGGAAGACTCTGATAACGGTGACGTAGCCTGTAGACCTGTAGCCATAATATGGGCGCCTCGGAGTTAGTTGTTTGGGGTTTTAAGTATGGTTTTTAAGTTGCCGTTGCCAGGCTGCCGTGTGCCGGTGCTGTCATTGCCTGTTCATCGGCCGCGGCTTCGGGGTAGGCAGTTCGAATCCGTTCGTAGCCTCGCTTGTGAAGTTCATTTGCCAGTTCGGGGCCTCCCGATTCGACGATTCGACCGCCGAGCATCACATGCGTGCGGTGGGGAATGTTGTGTTCGAGGAGTTGTTCGTGGTGGGTGATGATTAAAATCCCCATGACACCCATATCGGAGCCACCGATTTTGGCGATGCTCTGACTTGCCAGTCGCACGGCGTCTGCGTCGAGACCGCTGTCGGTTTCGTCCAGCACGGCAAACCGCGGGCGGAGCATGGCAAGTTGTAAGATCTCAGCGCGTTTCATTTCTCCGCCGGAGAAGCCATCGTTGACATAGCGGCGGGCAAAGTCGGAATCCATTTCCAGTTCCGACATCTTGGCTTTGAGTTCGCTGCGAAACTCTCGCATCGGTAGCAGTTCGTGGCCCTCCTTGCGGTCGGGGTTGCGAACGTTGGTGACAGCATGACGCAAGAAATCTGCCAGACGCACGCCTGGAATCGACATCGGTCGCTGGAATGCCAGAAAAATACCCGCTCGGGCCCGCTGATCGGCTTCCATTTCCAAGACATTGTGACGAGTGCCGTCGGCATCGACCAATTCGATCGTGCCGGCAGTAACTTCATAGGAAGGATGTCCCATGATGGCGTAGCCTAGTGTGCTCTTGCCTGACCCGTTGGGCCCCATCAGGGCATGGATTTCACCGCGGCCGATTTCGATGTCGACACCTTTGAGTATCTCGAGACCGCCAACGGCAACATGCAAACCCGATATGACCAGTTTTTCCATCGTCGTTACCTTCGTGCTTATGAGCTAAAGAGACCAAATACTGTGCCAGACAATTCAAATACTTCTAAATCGTCAGCTTTTGGAGTGAAACGCGTTGCTTGAGGTTGCCGTGAGCCTTAACCCTGTACCTTCTGGTGATCAAACATCAGTTCATTTTCCGTTGTCGGCAAAGCCACATAACCAGAGTGATGAGGCACGGGCAGTTCATCGTCAACCTTGCCAAAGCCGCCGGGTCGCTTTGCAATGCGCTGCCCGACGATCTTGTCTTGAATCCGCATCAGGCCCTCAAGCAAACTTTCCGGCCTCGGCGGGCAACCTGGCACATAGACATCAACCGGAACCACTAGGTCAACGCCCTTGACCACGTGGTAGCCCCATTTGAAGTAGGGACCGCCGCCGGTTGTGCAGGCACCCATGGCGATTACATATTTCGGGTCGGGCATGAGGTTGTAAAGACGCCGCACGCGACTGGCCATTTTGTAGGTTACCGTGCCAGCCACAATCATTAAGTCGGCCTGTCTTGGCGAGGCCCGGAACGCACCGGCGCCGAAGCGGTCCATGTCGTAGCGACTCGCGCCGGCGGCCATCATTTCGATGGCACAGCATGCCAACCCGAATGTCATCGGCCAAATGCTCGACTGACGGGCCCAGTTGATGGCCTGCTCAACAGTCGTGAGAATCATGTTTTCTTCGAATCGTCCTTCAATCCAAGGCTGTGGCATGGGAACTGCTTTCTAAGATTTTGTGGCTTGTGGGCTTTGTCGGAGGTTTTTGAAAACTGCTAATCAAGTGAAAACCGTACGGGATTCAACGCTTCAACCCATAAGGTTTCAAGGGGCTTCAGTAGAAACACTGATAGAGATCGGTGTGGGAGACATTTCGCTGGCCGTAAATCGGCAGCAGGACGCGCCATCGAGTCGACATTCAGAGAGTTGTATAGACGTTCCTACTAACTCTTGGAGCATCAGTCGCTCGGCAGAGCAGATGCCGCGATCCTGCTCGGCGAGTTCTGGATACGGACAGGAGTAGGTGGTGAGCACAGCCAGATTACGACGCGATTGAACGTCAGAAGAACTCTCTTGCGAGAGGTTGACATCGCAGGCAAATTGCCTGCCGCGAAAAAGAGTGGCAATGCTCTCCAAACGCTCCTCGGCCGTGGAGCCAGAAATCTGATCGCGATACATTCCAGCCATGGCAGACCCGATTCGGGAAAGCAACCCCTGTCGCACCGATGGCTCTTTGACACTCCGCACTTCACTCCAGAGCACCATCGCCAGATCGCGAAAATTATCGCTGCCCGTTCGCTGACCTTTTTCGGTCAGGCTGTAGGCGTGGGACGGCCGCCCACGCGGTCGGGGCAGGCTGGAACGACCGACGATTCCGGCCCTCATCAGGCGGTCAAGTCGCTGCCTCACAGCGGTTGCCGTGACGCCTAGGGCAGTGGATAGATCGCCGATTCCAAGTGAATTTTTGACCCGTAAAAGATCGATGAGCGCTGTGTCAGAGGAACGCGGATCGGCGGATAAGGACTTTTGTCTCATGCCTTCACCCTAGCAGAAATTTGATTTTCGACAAGCTCGCCTGCGAGAAATGCAGGCCCAGCTCATTTGGCCTGTTCGGGGCCTGCCGTCGCAGTTCGGGATTCTGAGGGAAAACTGGTGCGCATGACGAGTAGAAACTCTGCTCGGGTGAGCACGCGGGAAACATGGCCGCGGAATTCGCGGGCTCCGGGAATCCCTTGGGCGTAGGAGCAGGCAAACTTTCGCATCAACTGCGTGCCGCGATCGACTCCAAATCGTTGGCAGACCAGATCATAATGGTGGAGGACTAATTCGCGTTGCTCATCGAGCGATGGGTCCGGGGGCTTGGGCTGGCCCCTCAAGAGCGCTGCCACCTGCGCAAAAATCCATGGGCGAGCCAGTGACTCCCGCGCAATCATGATGCCATCGACTCCATACTCACGCAGTCGCGACACTGCCGTTTCGGCGGAGTCAATGTCGCCATTACCGACGATCGGCATGCGTGAGACGCTGCGTTTGACCTCCGCAATCGCTTCCCAGTCGGCGCGGCCAGAAAAAAATTGAGCGGCCACTCGGCCGTGCACCGTTAGGCAAGCTGCTCCAGCCTCCTCGATGCGCTGAGCCACTTCCACCGCTGTGCGGCAGGTGTCAGCGCAACCCAAACGGATTTTGGCCGTCACCGGCACGCCGTCGCAAGCTTCCACAACGCGTTTGACAATCTCTCCAACACGACTGGGATCTCGCAGCAACCACGATCCGCTCTGCGCCTTCACCGTCACCTGTCGCACGGGGCAGCCAAAATTAAGATCGACAACGCTGACACAAAAATCTTTGGCCAGTCGCCGGCCAACCTGAGCAAGATTTTCTGGGTCGTTGTCCCACATCTGAACGGCCAGCGGACGGGCCTCCTCGCGCACGCCCCACAGCCGATCGGGATGCTCTCCCTTATGCGTCTCCAGCCACATCGCACTCCTGGCTGCGATCATCTCAGTGGCCAACAGCCCAGCCCCACCAAACTCCCGCACAACCTGTCGAAAGGCATAGTTGGTGTAGCCAGCCATCGGGGCTTGCAGCACTGGTGGATCGACGACGACCGAACCGATATGCAGCGGAGCCACCGCAGTCGCCGGCGGTACATCTGCCTGGTTCCAGGCACGATCAGCGGAGTCGCGGGGGTTGGCGGTAACAGTCATAAGAGTCTAATAAAAAGGCGATCGACGTGAACCACCGGCAGCGGATCAAAAACGGGAGGCCCATGCGAGCCGCTGCAGATTAGGGCAGGATACCATCCGCCGCTTTGCCATTGGGACTCAGCTGGCCGGGCCCAAGCAAAGGGGCCACCGGTTGCCCTGGCAGTGCGGTTGCCGCCGCTTGCCATTGAATTGGCGTGGCGATCAGCATCGACACAAAACGATCATCGGGCACGGATAAATCGGCCACAGCCATCACATATTCGGCAATGTCGAGGTTGTAGGCCCGGATCACTTTGACAAATTCTCGCTGCTGTAAAACAAGCGCGCCGTGGGCAGCAATCACCGACTCGATCGGTCGCTGGCCCTTGGCGTGATCCGACTCTGTCATCTGCATCGCTTTGTCGGCGGCAACCACTGCGACCGCTCGCGACTCGAGTGCTTCGTACTTGCTTGGCAGCATCCGATCAATCGCGCGTATCCTGCCGGTGGCAGGCCGGGCCGCGAAGATGGCGTCAAAGTGGGTTTGATACGGGCCGGCGAGCGGGCAGTCGACCGGCCACGGCAGCGGCTCACTGATCGGCAGTCGAATCAGATCAACGAGCTCTTGTTGAGCGGCGATGAGCTCCGCCCGAGCGTCGGCTAAATCAGCTTTCGCACCGGCGACGGCCACATCGAGGCTCGCGCGATCGTGTGGATCACCTCCCGGCGCAATGAGTTCCAAGCGGTCGATCGATTCGGTTGCCCATCGAACTAAGATAAATCCCGCCGACACCTTCCAGTAGGCCTGCGTGATCCAGAGCCTGCGGGCTCGGTCTCCCGAGCGCACAAGTGCCTCCAGGAGTGGCAGTGGTCGGGCATAGAGAGGGTTCTTCAGGGAAGTATTCGTGGGGAGTGCTGACTGGCTGCTAGGCGTGAGCTGAACGCTGGCCTGTCGTGTTTCCAGAGGTTCAAGCGACCGGGATAAAAGGAGTGTTGCCACACTCGCTGCCGCAGCAGCGACAGCCCCATCAACAGGCGCATTCGGCCGTGCGTCCGGGGCTTGCGGCGGCCCAGCGTTTGTTCGTGGCGTTACGGGAGGGACCGCCGGTGGATCGACGACAACCGAGACAGTGCCATCAGCCGCTGGGGCGTTTTCCAAAGTGGGACTTTCAGACCGCACGGCCGGCGGCGGTGGCACCGGGACAGGCTCTGTTGGTGGCTCTGCGGCCGGGTCGTTTGACGCGGTCTGCGGCGGCAGATTTGGAGGAGCATCCTCGGCCCAAGTCTGATGCTCCATTTCTGCTGGAGGAATTGTCAGGGCAGACCATGCCGCCAGCCAGACAATAAAATTGCAATTTGCAGTCGACCACCGTTTCATCAGTACACCTCAACGCGACGGGCTCCCAGCAGCCTCACATAGGCTGGCCAGAGGCGTCAACAGCAAAGCTTCCCGGTCCGTTTGTTTCTAAGGCAGCCCGTCTGCGATGTGCCGCAACTGATTGGAAACGTTTTCATTTGTTGCTCTTACGACGCGGCGTCCAGGTACGGGTCTTGGCTCATTTGGACGTGAGCCTCAGCCCGCTGGCGTTCGGCATACTCAAGCATCCGCCGCTGCCGCACATGGCGAGACTCCACACGTTTTTGCGCGCGTTTAAAGAGGCCCACAAACCTTTCGGGATTGCCAGATAGCCGCGACCGCAGACGCGCGAAAATCCGTTTGGCCCGCTTAGGGCCGTAGCCGGTCGTGAGAATGTCGTCGTCGAATGCCATGTACTGCCGCCAGGTGCCCGGGTCTCCCTGTCGGCCAGAGCGGCCCACAAGCTGTCGGTCAATTCGGGCTGAGTCGTGCAGTTCCGTGCAGATCACATGCAGTCCACCGATTTCCGCAACGCCGTCGCCAAGCTTGATGTCGGTGCCACGGCCGGCCATGTTGGTGGAGACAGTGATCTGACCCGACTGTCCGGCCAGTGAAACAATTTCTGCTTCTTTCTCAATCTGCCTGGCGTTGAGCACCACATGGGGCAAGCCCGCCTCTTCGAGCAGCCGGGAAAGGTCTTCGGACTTGTCGATTGATCGCGTGCCGATCAAGACCGGCCGTCCAAGAGCGTGCATTGCCTTTACCTCCGCCACGATGTGCTGGAGCTTCTCTGCGTAGGTGGCTGAAACCACCGCCGGCAGACGCTCTCGAACAGCCGGTCGATGGGTCGGCACCGCATCCACCGCCACATCGTAGGTGCGACTTATTTCGCGGGCGCTTGTGGCAATCGTGCCGGTCATTCCAGCCAGATGCGGCCATCTCGCAAAGAGATCTTGAATAGTGATCCGCGCCGCATGCCCTGATGGCACGGTGGCTTTCAGCTCTTCCTTTGCCTCGACGGCTTGATGTAGGCCGTCACGCCAGGTGCGACCCTCGGCCGCCCGCCCGGTAAACTCATCGATGATCACGATCTTGCCGTCTCTGACAACATACTGACGATCGCGAATAAACGCCTGCCGTGCCCGCACTGCCCGCTCGACGGCCTCATAGAGTTCTAGCAAACTGACTGCCTCTAGCTCCGCCACCCGCTCCATCGCGCGGACGCGACTTCGGCCTCGGCCGAGCAGTTCACAGGTCTGCTTCTGAACGTCAAATTCAAAATCTTCCTTGTCTTCAAGTGAGGTGGCGGCCTTTGCCGAGAAGCGAAAAATCGCCTGCTGCACAGCCTGAGCATCGCCCGGGGGGGATGCAATAATCAGCGGCGTGCGGGCCTCGTCGATGAGAACATTATCGGCCTCGTCCACCAGCACAAACCAAAATGGCCGCTGCAAGAGCTTGGTGCCGCTGGCAGCTGATTTGCCGGTGAGAATAGCCCCTAAGTCGCCGCGGCCTTCGGCAATCTCCCGACCCATCAGGCGATCCTTGAGAAAATCAAAGCCAAACTCCTTGGCCGTGCCGTAGGTGACATCGCAGGCATAGGCCGAGCGGCGGTTATCGAAATCCATCTGCGACTCAATGATGCCCACCTTCAGCCCCAGTGTTTTAAAGATCGGCTCCATCCACTCCGCATCCCGCTTGGCGAGGTAATCGTTGACCGTGGCCAGATGCGCCCCGCGGCCAGCCAGCGAGTAGAGCACCAGCGGCAGCGTGGCCACGAGTGTTTTCCCCTCTCCAGTTTGCATCTCGACAATTGCGCCGTGCACCAGCGCTACGCCGGCTAACAGTTGCACATCGTAGTGCTGCATGCTGATTGTGCGTCGGCCGGCTTCACGCGTGGCCGCGAAACTCTCAACGAGCAGCGAGTCGATTGCTTCGCCAGCCTTCGCGCGGTAGGCCAGTGAGCGGCCGAGTCGCTTAAGGGCCAAGTCGTTGAGGCCTTCCATTTCAGGGGCGAGTGCTTCGATGCATCGCACGGTGCGCCATGCGGCAGCATTGATTGCCGAACGGGATCCCGGCGTAAAGCCTTTGAGCCAGCCAAACATGGGCAGATCGCCTCCAAAAAAACCTGCCAGAGAGATCGCTTGCCTCTTGGCGGGCACTCTTTGAAATAGAGTATCGCGAGCCGGCGGCCAGATTCCTAGTACCGAGGCGCTGGCATCGGAGTGGTGCGGGCTGGCGGCATAGCGCTTGTATTACTAAACGGCCACCAATTGCCGTTTGCGGTTTGCTGCTGGGCAGCGGGATACTGCTGGTACTGTGGCACAGCCTGCTGCATTTGAGCGGCGGCTTGCTGGGTGTTTTGCTGAAACTGATTTGTCAGTTGCTGCTGTTGGGCCTGAAGATTTTGCTGCGCCTGTGCAGGGTATTGCTGGACTGGGTTGTTAGGTGCCTGCTGATACGGATTGGCTGTGTTTTGCAGTTGGCCGGCGGCTGGTTGCTGGGGGTTGAAGGGGGGCTGCAGTTGATTGGCAGACTGCTGGGCTGGCGGCAGACCTTGCCACTGGTTGGCGGGTTGCTGGAGTTGTGGGCTTTGGTTGACCATTTGCGCACCGTTTGGCGGCAGCGATGGCGGTACGGCTGGTGCTCCCGAAGCCTGCGGCCATGTCCAAGAGTTGGCCGCCGGAGCAGCTGGTGCAGTGGCCCCTTGCCACGCCGTTGCAGGCCCAGGCATCGGCGGTGCATTGGCTGCCGGAGGATAGGCGACGCCTTGGGGAGCACCGGCAAAGCCGCCGTAGGGCGCTGGCTGTCCCAGCATGCCCGTGGCAGGCGGCGGAACGGTTGTCCCGAAGGCCGGGGCCGCTGTTTGCGGTGGCGTTTGGCAGCCAACCAAACTCAGCAGCGCTAGAATCGCAAGCGCTGCTGTTGTCAAAAAGAGGTAGGAGCGGTGCTGATGAAAACTCTGCTTTCCGCCGAGAGGCGAACGAGGTTTCTGGGGCCGATATTTTTCTGACACGGCTGGCTCTCCGCAAGAAAGCGGGTTTTGGGTCGATCCCGTTGAACGAGACAATCTGGGCCGAGACAATAGCGACTCCACGCCATGCGTCCAGACCACTTTTTCACTTGAACGTTTTCTATGTCCGACCGGCTGCCACGCACCCCCCCAAACCTCCTCGCCTGCCTGAGTGCTTGACGCGATGCAAACTCAATCAAATTGTGCTCCGGCTGCAATGACTCATGCCGACCAGATTTTGCTCATCGATACCCTGCGGTCCGAGGCTCAGCGACTGGGATTTGCCCGCTTGGGCATTGCACCGGCCCAACCCCCGCACCGGCAGGAGGTCTTTCGCCACTGGCTCGATCAGGGCTTTGCTGGAGTCATGGACAAGTGGTTGCGGCGACAGGAACCCTTGCGTGCCGACCCCGGCACGATCTTGGAAAATGCGCAGAGCGTGATCATGCTCGCCACGCACTATTCGACAGAGCCATGCTCGCCCGCACTTGCGGCGAGTCACAAGCTCGATGCCGCTGCCGGGATGCCTCCAGATGAGCGTGGCGAAACCAGACCATCGCTCGCGGATAGGGGGAGAGTGTCGCGGTATGCCTGGGGCGACGACTACCACGATCTCTTGCGGACCCGCGTCAACTCTTTGGGCGCGTGGCTTAGAGCAAGTGTGCCGGGATGCCGCACGCGAGGCGTTGTCGATTCGTCGCCACTGGCAGAGCGGGAGTTTGGTTGGCGGGCAGGCCTCGGCTGGTTTGGGAAAAACACGATGCTCATCGATCCCTCTGCGGGCAGTTTTTTCTTTCTGTCGGCGCTGCTCACCGATCTAGTGCTGCCGGCAGATCAACCCCTAGAGATTGACCACTGCGGCACCTGCACAGCCTGTCTCGACGCCTGTCCGACCGGCGCTTTGCCAGCGCCGCGTGTCCTCGATGCCAATCGCTGCATCAGTGCGATCACGATCGAGGACCACGGCCCCGTGCCCCTGGATCTGCGTCGCGGCATGGGGGGATGGATTTTTGGCTGCGACATTTGCCAAGAGGTTTGTCCGTGGAATCGGCATGCACCGGTCTCTGAAGAACCAGCCTTTTTGCCCCGCGAAGGGGAGCGCACGCTGTCACTAGTGGAGTTACTGGCTCTGGACGAGGTCGGCTTTCGCCAGCGTTTCAAAGGCTCGCCGCTCTTGCGGGCCAAGCGCCGCGGGTTGCTCCGCTCCGCGGCGATCGCGATTGGAAATTTAGCGCACTCTGGCCAACCGCTCACCGCCGCTGTCGCTCGGTCGCTTGAAACTGCGATGAATGATCCTGAACCGGTCGTGCGAGATGCGGCAGCCTGGGCCCTCGAACAATGGCGTGAGGGCAAACCCCAGAGTCTGGATACTGAATAAAACAGGAGCGTTCGCCACGCGAAACACCAAAAGTCAAAGCCAACGCTTGGCAGTAATCTTTTCCTATACACATTCGGCTGTTTCGTCGACTTCGGCGGTGGCTTTGCGGCCGGGGCCATCGCTCGCGTAAAAACGCTCCAATACTCTTTGCCAGTCGGCGTTACATGTCACGCTGATAAAGCCGCTGCGAACCTCGAGAGAATCGGGATGGAGTCGAGCGTATTTGATGCCAAATTTGCGCATCACGCGGCCGGCCCGGTCGACGCCGTGCAGTTCTTCGGAAAGTGTAAAGTGTTCTCGGAGTACATCCCGCTGCTGAAAAATGGTCGGTGGCGGTAGCGGCGACTTGCCCGCCAACAGGGCCAGGGTCTCGGCGAAAATCCAGGGATTGCCAATAGCGCCTCGTGCCACGCTAACGCCATCAACCCCCGTTTGCTCCAGCATCGCCACGCAGGCCTCAGCCGAAAAGAGATCGCCTGAGCCAATCACAATCCGGTCTTGAGCCTGCCGTTTGACATCGGCCAGAAACCCCCAGTTACTCGGGCCGACATATTTCTGCTCGACACTGCGACCGTGCACGGTGATGGCCGCCACGCCGCGGGAAAAGGCGCCGTTAAAAATCGTCCAAAAGTTGTCGAGGCTGCGTGCTGTGTCGTCGAGACCGCGACGCATTTTGAGTGTTACGGGTAGATTTCCCGGCACAGCCTCTCGCACCCGCGAGACAATTTCAATCGCCGTTTCGGGCACGCTTAAAAGATAGCCCCCACGGCAACGCCCCAACACTTTTTTGACTGGGCAGCCAAAGTTGATGTCGATCACATCGAACCCCGCTTCGACCAATCGCACTGCTGCCGGGGCAAAGTCGTCTGGATTGGCCCCCATCAACTGTCCACCAACCGGATGCTCATCGTCGGCGACGGCGATCTTGGCGCGATTGCGGCGATTGGTACCGATCACGGCCACAAATGTGTCGAGCAACACTTCACAAAGCGAATAGGCCGCACCATGCCGACGGGCCAGCAACCGCATGGACCGATCGCTGTAGCCCGAAAGGGCTGCCTGCACAACGGGCGAATCCAGCGACACGTTGCCGATGCGAAGTGGTCGCGCCGGCAGAGGCAAAGAAGCGACAGGGTCTTTGGGAGTGCTCGTCGCAAAGAGAGTCACGTGAGCACCGGGCACATATCAAACCAGGTGCGGCCTTGCGACTCCATCCAATCAGAACTTGAAAGCGGCCCCCAATTGCCTGGCTCGTATCGATCGATGGGCCGCATGTCGGGAGAGGTCCAGGCCCGCACAAACGGGTCGATGATCTCCCACGACTTTTCCACCTCATCGGATCGAGCAAAGAGGCTCGCGTCGCCCGTCAAGACATCCAACAGAAGCGGTTCGTAGGCCTCGGGCAAGCGGCCCTTAAATTCGCGCGAATAACTAAACTCAAGGTCAGTTAATCGTAGCCGCATGCCGTCTCCGGGCACCTTGGTGTGAAAGTGAAGTTGGATCCCTTCGGCGGGCTGGATTTGGATCACCAGCCGGTTGGCTTCACCCTGGATTTTACTGCCCTCGGCAAAGAGTTCCAGAGGTGGTTGCCGAAAGGCAATCACAATCTGCGTCGTTCGACAACTCATTACCTTGCCACTGCGTAAGTAAAACGGCACGCCCTGCCAACGCCAGTTGTCAATTTCTAAGCGAATCGCTCCGAAGGTCGCCATCTGACTACCCGGAGCAACACCTGGCTCGGATAGATAGCCCTCGTATTGCCCCCGCATTCCCGCTGCCGCCACTTCCTGCAAGTCGAGCGTACGAATTGCTTCGAGTACCTTGACTTTTTCATCGCGAACGGCCGTGGCTCGAAACCGCACAGGCGCTTCCATGGCTGTCACCATCAGCAACTGCAGAAGGTGATTTTGAAACATGTCGCGAAGCACACCCGAGGATTCGTAGTAGGCACCGCGACGGCCCACAGCCACTTCTTCGGCCACCGTGATCTGCACATGGTCGATGTAGCGGCGATTCCAGATCGGCTCAAAAATCGTATTGGCGAATCGCAACGCCAGAATATTTTGCACTGACTCTTTTCCCAGATAGTGGTCGATGCGATAAATCTGACTCTCATGAAAGGCGGCGTGGAGGTGGACGTTGAGCGCGCGGGCCGTAGCGAGATCGGTGCCAAATGGCTTTTCAACCACGATGCGGCGAGGCCCCTGAGACTCATCTGACATGCCGAGCGAGCGGAGCACCGAGACAATCGGTCCATAAAATTGCGGGGCAGTGGCCAGATAATAAACCCGCGTGGTTTCACGGGTTCCTTCCAGAGAGAAGAGCCGTTCCTTCAGCCTGGCCACATCGTCGAAGCTGTCGATGTCGCCCGGCTCATAAAAAATGGAAGTGGCAAAGTGGTCCCAAGACTCCTCGCTGAATGGGACGGCGCCGGCGTGTTGCATCGTTGTTTGGCGGAGGCTTGCCCGCCAGGCATCGTCGCTCATCGCCGTGCGTGAAAAGCCCACAATGCGAGTTGCCGGTGGCAACGCACCGGTGCGCATCAGGTTGTAGAGGGCGGGCACGAGTTTGCGACTCGTGAGATCGCCAGAGGCCCCAAAAATGACAATTGTATTTTGCATGGGAGCGGCTCTAGAGACGCATGCCGGTAAAGCCACCGTCGACGAAGAGACTGGTACCGGTGATAAAGCTTCCGGCCGACTTGGAGCACAGTAGGAGGACGGCTCCAACAAGTTCTTGCGGATCGCCAAAGCGGTTCATCGGCGTCTGGCTCATGATTACAGCGGTGCGTTCTGGAGAGAGTATCTTACGATTTTGTTCTGCCGGAAAAAACCCGGGACAAAGCACATTGACTCGCACGCCTTGGGGGGCGAGTTCGCGGGCGACATTTTGCGTGTAGTTGACCACGGCCGCCTTGGACGCCGAATAGGCGAAGACTTTTGAAAGCGGCTTGTCGGCCGAGAC
>QWQJ01000089.1 GCA_003670865.1 Planctomycetota bacterium
CCCGTGGCCGCTTGGGATCCGGCCATCCATGGCCCGTGGCCGCTTGGGATCCGGCCATCTATGGCCCGTGGCCGCTTGGGATCCGGCCATCTATGGCCGGTGGCCCGGGTTTGCTTGACTTGTTCGCTGCATCGAACGATATAAAATGCGAGGGCTTATCACCCGTGTACGCTTTTTGAGTAGTGAACTTCATTCCCCCAAATATCTTCACGAGATTTTTAATCGCAATGCAATGCAATATCGATAAACGTGGTCGGGCCCTGAGAACGACCATGGGTAGCATCACATCTTTCATCGGAATTGGGTTGCTGGCCACTGCCTACCTAGCTGGCCTGCCAGGCTGGACGCTGGGTGCCGGCTGGCCTTTTTGGACTGGCGTTGTTTGCGTTCTGAGTGGAGGCTTTATGATCTTTGAAGGCCTGAACGGTTGGTGTGCCGTCCGCGCTATGGGATTTAAGACGCCTATCTGATTCCATTCTCTAACGACGGGCCTTGGGCCGCTTCTGAAGTGATCTCTCTACAACGTTCAGCATTTATTGAACGCTCAGCATTTATTTTTTAACCCCACAGCGAGCGGTCCATGAATGCTTTGAGATGTGCCAGACAGCCACTCGCCAGACAACCAAAGAATAAAACTCGGATGAACCACTGGCATCAGCGCAGCTCGACAACACTGGGTTGCCGAGGAGGACTGCTTTTGGTGTTGCTGTCTGGCTCCTCTCTATTCGGTAGCAAAGACCTAGTGCTCGCCGAGGATAGTGCCGTCGCAACGGCACTCGCCCCAGCAGAAGCCGAGGCTGAGAAGAAAACTGTTCTGGCTAAAAAAATGGCCGAACTGCTTCGGGAAGTGCAGGCTCCGGAGGGCTTTAGGGCCACGATTTTTGCCACGCCGGCAGAGGCCAATTATCCGGTTTTTGTTGCAGCCACAGCCGATGGCACGCTTTTTGTGTCGAGCGACGGTAACGGTTCGCTAGGCCGCGATCCACACCGTGGTCGAGTCGTGCGACTGCGCGACACAGACAATGACGGTCACGCCGACCAAGTCAAAGAGTTTGTTGCTGATCTGGACAGTCCGCGTGGCCTCATCTGGGTGGACAATTCACTGCTTGTGCTGCATCCGCCGCATGTGACCGCGTTCGCTGACACCGACAACGATGGTGTTGCCGACACGCGCACGCCACTCATCCGTGGCATCGCCTTTGATTATTCGCAGCGACCAGCCGATCACACATCCAACGGCCTAGCCCTTGGACCAGACGGCTGGATCTATGCCGCGATTGGTGACTTCGGCTTCATGAATGCAGCCGGGAGCGATGGTCGACAATTGCAACTGCGCGGCGGCGGGATCGTGCGGTTTCGGCCCGATGGCTCAGGACTCAGCCTTTTTTCGCGTGGCACCCGCAACATTTTGGAAGCCGCTGTGAGTCCGCTGCTCGACATGATCGCCCGCGACAACACCAATGATGGAGGCGGATGGGATGTGCGATTGCACGCCTTAACGGGGCTGGAAGATCACGGCTATCCACGCCGCTACATGCACTTCCCCACTGAGATCATCGCACCGCTGGCCGACTACGGCGGTGGCTCAGGCACTGGCGCCTGTTGGATCGATGAGCCGTGGATGCCTGCCAAATGGAACAACTCACCATTCACGTGCGACTGGGGGGCGGGCAAGATTTTTCAGCATCCGCTGACTGTCAAGGGTGCCAGCTACGAGGCCGGACAGAATGTTTTCCTGGGTTTGACGCGGGCCACCGATCTGGATGTCGATGCACAAGGGCATCTTTATGCCGCGAGTTGGCGAGGCGGCAACTTTAAATGGGAGGGCCCTGAGATCGGCTTCGTTGCCTGCCTGACTCCCGAGGGAGCGACTGTCACTCTCGCGCCCGACTTTGAGAAAGCGTCGGCAGATGAGCTGCTCTTACTGCTGGCCGGGCCGAGCCATCGACTGCGATTGGAATCGCAGCGGGCCCTCGTGCGGCGGCAGATGGTCGCAGGCATTGCCGACAAATTACAAATGCTTTCGGCCGACGCCAATGCGGCGATGGCGTGCCGCGTAGCTGGCCTTTTTACGCTGGCCCTTGGGCAAAAAGCAGATGCCATTCAAGCGATTGAGACGCTCGCGGCTGATCCAACCCTTGCTGCCTGGGCTGTGCGGGCCATTGGCGACATGGCTGCCGAGGGAATTGCTGTACCTCGCGATTCTCTCCGACTCGCTTTGACTGCTGCCGATGCCCGCACACGTAAAGAGGCCATCGTGGCCCTCGCCCGAACACACGATGGGTTGGAGGCTGTGTTTCTTCTGCCGCTGGCTGCCGACAGCGACCCAATCGTGTCGCATACAGCCATCGAGGCCCTTGTCGAAATTGCCAAGTCTGGCTCAACGGCCGAACCGCATGTGATTGCCGCCTGCACATCCGTACTGGATGCTCCAGAGACATTACCCATCATCCATCATGCAGCCAGCCGCGTTCTCGGTGAACTCCACACAGACGCTGCAGTCGAAACTGTCATCGCCGGACTCACCGCTGCCAGCGATCCTGCTCGTCGCGCCGACCTAGTGTGGGCCGCCGCTCGTCAGTTTCGCCGCGAGGCAGCTTGGAAAGGGGACAGTTGGGGCACCCGCCCCGACACGCGAGGCCCGTATTATGCTGCCGAGGAGTGGGACGCTTCGGCTCGCCTGCTGCCTTCGCTTGTGGCAGCCATGCAAAACGCTCGCGGCGAAGAATTGCCTGCACTCGACCGCACGCTTGGCTTGCACCGCATCAAAGCCGAGCAAATAGTCCCTGCACTTTTGGCCCGGGCAGCCAGTGAGCCAGCGGCTCAACTGGCAATCGTCACCTTTCTGGATTTGGATGGTTCACCACCTCGCGACGACGTGCTAACCACACTGCAAACCGTCGCCGAGAGGAGTGATCTCCGAGCAACCGATCGACTCGCAGCGATTCGCGTTCTAGCCCGATCCCAATCGCCTCAGGTCGTGAGTCCACTGATCAACGCCGT
Source organism: Planctomycetota bacterium (assembly GCA_003670865.1). Lineage (GTDB taxonomy): Bacteria > Planctomycetota > Planctomycetia > Pirellulales > UBA1268 > BAIKAL-G1-2R. The sequence goes on from QWQJ01000089.1 coordinate 3,004, forward strand.
CGTCTCACTGGAAACAGCGGAACTACCGCCGGAGACTCTCTTCGCTGCGAGACGGTCTGCCTGCGATCGCGTCGCCCTTGCCAGCGATATCAACGCGATTTGCTCGCAAGCCACCGCCTCTCCCGGCCACGCCGCACTTGTTGACGAAATCCTGCTGACTGTTACTGGATCAGGCAATGCCAAGAGTGGCGTGCGGGGGGATGCCGCAACGCGTCTCCTCACCGATTGGACCAATGATCCAGCCCGTCGATTGGCGATCATCTCTGCTAGCGTCCGCTCCAAGTCCACAGCGATGGCCAATGCAATCGTGGCGGCTGCCGATCAAAATGAAGATCAGGGGCTCAGAGAAAATGCTGCCACTGCTCTGACGTCGTTAGGGATCGATGCCGCAAAAGTGCGTGAGATTGCCGCTGACACGGGACCAAAGCTAGGCGAACGAAAGCCTGACGAGGTGCTGCGATTGATTGAGGAGCGACGTGGCGATCGCACTGTTGGAGCCGAGCTCTTTGCGACAAAGAAGTGCAATGCCTGCCATGCCGTTGGCGTCAACAGTGCTGGCCTCGGTCCTTCCTTGGCAAATGCAGCCGGCATCTACAACCGCCGGCAGTTGGCCGAGAGTGTGCTACTACCCAACAAATCGATTGCGCAGGGCTTTGCTACAACGGCAGTCGTGCTTGATGACGGCCGACAGTTTGTCGGCTTTGTGACCAGCGAGGCGGCCGAGGTAATCGTGCTGCGGGATGCCCAGGGAGTGGAACACCGAATTAACAAACCGACGATTGGAGATCGACAAAAACTTCCTACAAGCATCATGCCGGAGGGCCTTGTTGCCGATCTGACCGTCGCACAGTTTGCCAGTTTGATCGACTACATCGAAGGGGTCGGAAAGTAGCTATCGCAAACGCTCCTGCGGAAAACAAGTTGCGATTGTTGGTGCTGCCTAAAAAAGATTCGCCGGTGAGCTTTTTTATTTGGTTTCTTCTGCAGCCGGATCGAATACCACTGCGACGGTCGTCGAATTGCCGAATGTGGTGAAATCCTTAAATGTCCAGACAACTTTCTTGTCGGGGCTGACTTCGATAATCTGCGGGTTTTCGGCACCAGCATGGCAGTTGATCAAGAGCGTGTTGCCGTTGGGCTGGCGGCTGACCTGCGTGACCCAAGCCAGCGTGATTCCCGGCAGATCGTTCTGCTCGATCTTCCAGACAATCTCCTTCTGCGGCGTCACTTCCAGCACGCTGTGACCGTTGCCGGTGCCAATCAGCGTATTGCCGTTGGCAAGGCGGACAGCGGAATAGGCTTGATTTCCAAATCCCTTGGGCCCGTGATCACCATTGGTCGTGGGGGCCTTGCCAAAGAGCGGCACATCAAACTCCCAGATCAGCTTGCCGTCGGCCTCGTACTCGCGGATCACACCGTCCTTCTCGTGAGCCACTAGATAGGTGCCGGCCGCGGTCTTACGCGCGTTACGCGTATCGGAGTGCGCCGAGGGATTTTTGACGGTGAGCTTGATTTCCTTGCGAATCGTACCGTCGCGATTGACCTCCAGAATCCGCGCAGGCCCAGACTCGACAATCATCGTGACGCCATCGGGAAGCCGCTGAAAGGCATGCACTTCTATTGGCCGCTTCGCATTCTCACCCTGCTTTGCGTCGTATTCCCAGACTTTCTGTCGATCCTTATCGAGCTCGATGATCCGTGTCCAACCGTCCTGCATGAGCAGATGGCCGTTGGGCAGCAGGTGCAGATCGTGAATCGCACCGTTGGCTCGTTTCCACTCCACCGTGCCATCCGCGGCAATGGCGGCGAGCGTTCGCTTGGAGTCGTCGGCCGCGATGACTCGACGAGCAGCGCCGGTTTGAGTTGCCGTGGCAACTTCCGCTGCACCGACACAAGCTCCTCCCGTCAATCCAACGGCACACGACAGAACTCCACCGGCGATAAGAACAAGCACACTCTTTTTAAAACAGAGGGTCATACTGGCACCTTCTTTATGGAAAGAATCGTTACAAAGAATCGTGTTAAGGAATGAAGCACTCAGCCCGATTGCCTTCCGACTGCACAATGCCGTTTTTTTACCGGCTCCAATCGGCTCGTGGCTGATCATGGATTCGCGGCAGATTGTTTGCTCCAAGGCTCAGCAATTGCAAGCGGGCCGATTCAACTCCGCTGCCTGCATGATGCTCGATCGCCAAATCAAATTGCACGCTCGCATGGGCGGCCAATGGCACAACCCGCCCCTGCGACTCCTCAAACGAACGCGGGTTGGGGAAATTTGTACCCGGCTCGAATCCAGTTACATACCCGTCGGCCAGTCCGGCTTGATTTTTCCAAAGCGAAAAGTACGGCAGGGTATCGCCCCGCCACGCAAGCGTGGCGGCATTGGCTCGATCAGGTGCGATCAACAGGGCCGATGCCCAGCCATCGGCATCCGCACGCACTTTCGCAAAATGGACTTGCTCCATCCGCCCCGCCTGCGGAGCATCATAGCGAGACCAGGTTGGTACATCGCTCGCAGCCCCCGCATCGCGAGGCGCGAGTTCCTCAATCGCAGCCACGAGTTCTGCGTTGGCCCCCAATAACGGCGGCCCAAAATTGACGTGGTAAAGCATCTGCATGGAGGCAGGACGGTCGGAAAGATTTTCCACTTTGTCTCTCCAGCCCACGCGAGGTCGATCGGCATGCACGGTGAGAGTGGTCGTCATTCGAAGGGCTTGGAATAAAAATCGCGTTTCATCCACCGCACCAGTCAGGCTGATTGTGCCGGCTGTGTCGTCGAGTGTTACCTGCAGTTGGTGGGCGGGCAGGTTGGCGATCTGGCCGTGCAAGCCGTAACGCAATCGACCACTGGAATCGAAGTCTGCCGCGCCGTTGCTGACCAAGCCGCAGCGTGCGACCAACTCGTCGAATCCATTGAGCCACCCCAAACCTGACGGCTCAGCCAGCGGCACAAACCGCGGATGCACCGGCCCCTTGAGCGGCGACTGCCAGCCGAGAGTTAGGTCTCTCGATACAATTTTCCAGATGCCTAATCCTCGGTCGGGCAGGATTGAAACGGTCGTCGTGCCGGCTGTCAATTCAACCAGTTGCAAGCCGTCTTTGCGTCCCCCGTAGAGTCGCCGCGAACGGACTGAGAGTTGCCCCTGCGAATGGCTGACGCGGTGGTCAGGGGCAGTTTCATTGCCGCCGTCGTCGATGAGGATAAGTGTTTGAGTTGCCATAGGATTTGTGCGACAGTCTACAAATAACTGAGACAAACCGCACAGTCCGCAGGATTGATTTCGGCTATTTTCGAGATGGTCTGTCCGGCCTTAGAGAGCCAACGATAACCCGCATCGCTGGTAAAATGTGCTAAAAACCAATGAAGGGGCCTCCGTGACAATCAGTGGTTCTCTCGATGCCGCGCTGACTGGAACTGCCGAGCGGCCGCTGGCCGTCGTTCTGGCAGCGGGCCGCGGTGCGAGGATGGGCAGCGACCTACCCAAAGTGCTCTTTGAGGCGGCAGGCAAAACTCTCGTGCGATGGGTTTTGGATACTTTGACTGCTGCCGGCATCGATCAGCAAATTGTCGTGGTTGGCTACGAGGCCGAATTGGTTCGTCGATCGCTGGAGAACGTGACGGGTGTAGTTTTTGTGACCCAGCAGGAGCAGCGTGGCACGGGTGACGCTGTGGCGGCCGCAGCCGGATTGATCGCCCAGCAGTGCGTTGTGTTGCCCGCTTCTGATGCCAGCTACGATCCAGAACAAGCATCAAATCCCGCCGATGCCACTAGCAGTCGACGACCGATCGTGATCGTCTGCGGCGACTCGCCGATGCTGCGGGCCCAAAGCGTCGCTGAATTACTGCAGCAGTTTGCCGCCCGGCGGGCGTCGTGCTTGCTGGGCACAGCGGTTGCGACTGATCCCCGCGGTCTTGGCCGGATTGTTCGCAATAAAGCAGGCGGTTTTGAGAAGATTGTGGAGGAAAAAGATGCCACGCCAGCCGAGCGAGAAATCTGCGAGGTCAATATGAGCACCTATGTCTTTGCCGCTGGCGACTTGCTGCGGGCTCTCTCGAGGCTCAAAAATAAGAATGCCTCGGGCGAGTATTACCTGACCGACTGCCCGGGGCTTTTACTGGCCGAGGGCTGCGTGGTCGATGCTGTGGCCTGCCTTGATCTGAGCGAGACCCTCTCTGTGAACACACCCGATCAACTCGCCGCCGTCGCTGCCGCCTTGAACCTACGATTTGGCGAGGCAACAGGCTCGGACGGCCCAGAGCCCTTCCATCGATCCTCTTTCTGAAGAGGTCTGGGACGTAAGGGTCAAAGGAGGGAATGATCGATCCGGCCGCTGCGGCAAAATTCGTTGACGTGCCTCCTCTATTTACTACGTCGGCTTGAAGAACCGTTGCAATACGATCACAGTGGTTTCGTAACGGACGGTTCAGAGCTTCCACATTCCACAGGTTTCTCATTCATGAATGACCTCAAGATTTTCAGTGGCCCAGCAAACGCAGCCCTCGCTCAGGATATCTGCCGATATTTAAATCTACCGATGGGCAAAATCTCGCTGGGAAATTTTCCTGACGGTGAAATCTCTTGCAAAATTGACGAAGACGTGCGTGGCCGAGACATCTTCATCGTGCAACCGACCTGTCCGCCGGTCAACGAGCATCTGATGGAACTGCTTGTGATGATTGACAGTTTTAAACGGGCTAGCTCCTACCGTATTACGACTGTGATTCCTTACTTTGGCTACGCCCGCCAAGACCGCAAAGACTCCGGACGGGTACCGATCACAGCCAAACTCGTTGCCAATCTCATCACTCGAGCAGGTGCCGATCGCGTTCTTGCCATGGACCTTCACGCCGCGCAGATCCAAGGATTTTTCGATGTGCCCGTTGACCATCTTTATGCGGCCCCCGTCCTCAACAACTATTTTGAATCGCTCGATTTGCCTCGTGACGAGATTGTGGTTGTCAGCGCGGATGAGGGGGGCATCAAGCGGGCCGTCGGACATGCCAACCGATTGGGGGTTCCGCTGGCGATTGTCGACAAGCGGCGACTCAATGCAATCACGACCAAGAGCGATACTATCATCGGCGCGAGTGTTGCTGGCAAAACGGCCCTGATGTTTGACGACATGATCAGCACAGCTGGATCGATCTGTTCAGCAGCCGATGTTGTGCACCGCAACGGAGCGAAGGCGATTTACGCGGCGGCCACCCACGGCCTGCTCGTTGGCCCGGCCATTGAGCGGCTCAAGGCGGCGGCCCTGACCGGGATTGTTATGACTGATTCGATCCCGCTGCCCCCCGAAAAGGCGATGGCCAATATCACGGTCCTGTCTGTGGCCAGCTTGCTTGGCCAGGCCATCAAGCGAATTCATCGTAACGAGTCGGTGAGCATGATGTTTCAGTAGCCCACTGCTTTTGCGGCCACAAAGACTGGCGGCAAAAGGAGCGGTGTCGGAAAAGAGCCGCACCACACAGGGAATCCACGCCTGCGGCTTGCAGAAGTGCCATTTGATGGCAGAATACGTGGCTTCCCCCTTTAGGAGTTCCCATGAGCGATTCGCTTGAAGTTGTTTCCCGCACGGCCACCGGTTCCCGAGAGAGCCGTCGACTACGACAGCAGGGCCTTGTTCCGGCCATTCTTTATGGTCACGGCGAGAAGTGCATTGATTTGGCCGCCAAACGCGAGGCACTGGAAGCGGTCATTCGTCATGGTAGCCGGATCGTTGAGCTCAAAGGTGCTGTACAAACCAGCGCTCTAGTTCGCGAACTGCAGTGGGATACTTTTGGCGTTGAGCCGATTCATATCGATTTTTTGCGAGTCAGCGCCTCTGACCGTATCAAAGTCAAGGTGCCAGTCGATTTAAAAGGAGAATGCCCGGGCCAGCGAGCCGGTGGTATTCTCAGCCTCTTGCTTCACGAGATAGAACTCGAATGTACGGCTGACAACGTCCCTGAAAAAATCCATGCCTTGGTGAGTAAACTCGAACTTGGTGGCATGATCAAAGTGCACGACTTGGAACTCCCCAAAGGCTCGCGGGCTTTGGCGGCTCTAGACGAAACGGTCGTCAGCTGCCTGCTTCCAGCCCATAAGGGTGACGAAACTGCCGCGACAACCGATGGCGCCGAACCTGAATTGATCGGCCGCAAGCCAGCCGAGGAAGGAGAGTCAGCAGCGGAGGGAGACTGACGAGTGACAGCAACGGTTCTGTTTTGTAGATTTTGCAGTCCGAGTTGAAACCGTACTGCTCACAACAGGCTTTTCTGCTGGAACTTCTGGCGGCCCTTTCCGAGGGAACAAGACGTGAAACTTTTGGTCGGACTGGGCAACCCGGGCAGTGCGTATGAAGGCACTCGCCACAACGTTGGATTCGATGCACTCAATCGCCTCGCTTGTCGGGCCGGTTCGCCCGTGCGTCGAGCTCGATTTCAGGGTGAAACGGCACAGGCTACGCTGCGGGGCAACTCCGTGTTGCTACTCTGGCCACTGACATGGATGAACCTGAGCGGTGCCAGCGTACTGGCAGCCAGAGACTTTTATAAAATCGACCACACCGACATACTGATCATTTGTGATGATTTCCAACTCCCAACCGAAACGATTCGAATTCGCTCCAGCGGTTCTGCCGGCGGCCAAAACGGTCTGGCCGACACGCTCGCTCGGCTCGGCGAAACGACTGTTCCGAGGCTTCGCATCGGCATTGGACCTGTTGAGCCGGGATGGACATCGTCGGACTTTGTCTTGGGAAAGTTTTCTAAGTCGCAGCGGCCCGCTATGGACGTGCTCTTGGAGCGTGCTGCCGACGCCGCAGAAGAATGGGTTGCTTTGGGCATCGAGGCAGCCATGAACCGCTACAACTGAACCCCATTTAACCGCACTGATCTGACAGACTGATTTTCAACTACTCAAAACCAGAACTACTCAAAACCCAGAACTAGGAGAACTCGCGATATGGTGGTGTATGAAGGTATGTTTATTCTTGATGCTGCCAAGTTCGCCCGCGACCAAGCGGCTACAGCTCAGCAGGTCACCGATCTGATCACACAGTTTGGTGGCACAATTCTCGCATCACGACTCTGGGATGAGCGCAAACTCGCCTATCCGATTAAAGGCCATCGAAAAGGTATCTACTGGCTGACATACTTTCGCATGGAAGGGACGAACATCGCTCTGCTTGAGCGGCAGTGTGAAATCACTGAAGACATCCTCCGCAAGTTGATCCTAAAGATCGATCCGAGAATCGCCGATGCCATGGTCGAGCACGCTTTGGCTGGAGAATCGTTGCAGAAGCGGCCTGCTCCAGCATTCGTTGGCCAACCAGCGGGAGCAGCCATCTCGGCTGTTGTAGAGCAGGAAAACGACGAGGAATAAGCCTTGCTTTTACAAGCGACTGGCAAACGCTTGCACGAATGGGTCGTCGCGGTTATGATACATGCACACTTGTACACTCATCCGACCCTCCAGAAAGGAATCCGATATTATGGCCAGTTTTAATCGTGTGATTTTGCTCGGCAACGTGACTCGTGACCCTGAGCTTCGCTACATCGCCAACGGCACCGCTGTCACCGACATTGGCCTAGCGGTCAATGATCGTCGCAAGACAGCCACGGGCGAGTGGGTCGAGGAAACGACGTTTATCGACGTTACGCTCTGGGGCCGCACGGCAGAGGTAGCTGGTGAATACGTGACCAAGGGATCGCCGCTCTTGATTGAGGGCCGCCTCAAGCTTGACACCTGGGAAAAAGATGGCAAAAAAAATTCAAAACTCCGCGTTGTGGGTGAGCGGATGCAGTTGCTTGGCAGTCGGCCGGGCGCTGCCGATGGTGCTCGACCAAAATCTCGTGCGACCGCAGGCCGGGCCACTGTATCGCAGGGTGGCGATGAATTTGATGGGTCGGGCGGGTACGATGCCGGCGACCATCACGAGTCGGAGATTCCGTCTCGCTCACAAAACAGCGCTGAGAGTGGTTCTAATGGTTCTGAAGATGATATTCCTTTCTGAACGCTCTGGTTTTAAAGAAGCCTCTAGCACTTACACTTATCCGTTCCCACATTCTGTTACGTAAAATTCACAGGAGTTGATTCATGCCAGTCAAGCAGTCATCCAAGTTTTCACATGCCCGCTCCCGCCAATTACCGAAAGGCCCACGGGGCGGCGTTGAGCTTTTGCTTGTCCACACAGTTGACCCACTCGGCAAGCAGGGCGAGGTTGTGGAGGTGAGCCACGGCTATGCCTACAATTATTTGCTACCGCAAGGGCTCGCGACGGTTGCCACCGATCACCACAAGCGGATGGTCGATAAACACCGCTCTAAGCTTGAAGAAATTGCCCGCGAGCGTTTGGCTGGGCTGCGCAGCGTGCTAGAAGAACTCGTCCGCACCAGTGTGACAATCGAGGCGAATGCCAACGACGAAGGGCATCTCTACGGGTCCGTTGGGGCCAGCGAAATTGCTCGCTCGCTCAAGCAGCAAGACCTAATGATCTCCCCGGATCAAGTCATTCTTGTGGGACCACTAAAGGAAGTGGGGCTCTACACAGTGCGAGTGAGACTTTCTTCAGAGGTTGAAGGCGATCTCAAGGTCTGGGTGGTGCCGTCGAGCAGTGAATCAGGCTCTTAATCAACCTGCTTTTGGTTGTTTTACTTTTTGAGTGGTTCAAGATTTACATGGTGTGATTGTCGGTCTGAAATACTTTGCAGCAGGGAGGCTCGGCGATGGTTGCATCCCAAGAGGCTCGCTCGACAGATAGCCCGCGACGCGACCAGCGACGCGGTCCCACAACGAGTGAATCGGGGGCTCGCGGCGGCTTGGCGGCGATCGACTCCCGTGACCGCCCTGCCAATGTCGATGCCGAACGCGCTGTTCTAGGAAGTATTTTGCTCAAGGCCGATGTCTGCGACGACGTCGCCTTGATTGTTCGCGTCGATGATTTTTCTGACGAAGGACATCAACTGCTCTACCGCCATTTGCTGGAGTTGCACGACTCAGGCAAGCGGATTGATGTAACGATCGTACTGGAGCGACTCCGCACCAAAGGCGATCTCGACCGTTTTGGCGGCCCCGCGGCCTTGGCTGAGATTATCGAAGCGGTGCCGCACGCAGCCCACGCATCCCACTACGCGCATATTGTCCGCGACAAATCGATGCTTCGATCGCTGATCGATGCCGGCACAGATATTCTCCGCGATGCCTACGATTCTCCCGACGAGCCACGCGAACTCCTCTCGCGAGCGGAGTCAACAATATTTGCCATCCTGGAAAATCGCAGTTCCGCTGAGGCTAGGCCGATCCAAGCCGTGCTCGAAGAGGTGATGGTGCGAATGGATGCGAGAATGAAAAATGAGCATGCAATCGGCGGCGTTGAAACTGGCTTTACAGAACTCGACGCGCTCTGCGGAGGCATGCATAATTCCGAACTCATCATCTTGGCCGCCCGCCCCAGCATGGGAAAAACGGCGATGGCAATGAACATTGCCGAACACATCTCCATCAGCACGAAGCAACCGGTTCTGTTCGTGAGCCTCGAAATGGCCTGCCTGGAGTTGGCCGATCGCCTGCTTTGTTCAGCGGCGCGGGTGAACGGTCAGCGACTCCGCAACGGCACAATCTCACAAGAAGATCGGCGTCGCTTGGTGCAAAAATCGGCCGAAATCAGTTCCGCGCCGCTCTTTATCGACGACACCCCGGGCCGCACGCTGACTGAAATCTCGGCTGTCGCACGGAGACTCAAGCGGAAGCAAGGACTTTCGCTGATCGTGATCGACTACCTTCAATTGATCGAGCCTGACAACCCGCGTGACCCACGACAGGAGCAGGTGGCCAAGATCGCTCGTCGGCTCAAGATGATGTCGCGGGAACTCGATATTCCTGTGCTCTGTTTGGCGCAACTCAATCGACAAGCGGAAGTATCTCGTGACAATCGACCACGACTCAACCACCTACGCGAATCAGGTGCCATTGAGCAAGATGCCGATGTCGTGATGTTTGTGCATCGTGAGGAGTATTATCAGACGAACGACGAAGACCGCGAACGCGTCAAAGGCCAAGCAGAAATCATTGTTGCCAAGCAGCGCAATGGCCCCATCGGCGACATCAAACTCCTCTGGCAACACGACTTCACCCGATTTGTAAATCTTGAACACCGCCCCTACGACGAGTTTGAGCAATTTTCTGGGTTCTAGAGTTCGGTACTTCCTGTAAAGACATCGAGCGTTTCACTTTTTCTCGATTCTCTACCGATGCAACTGAAACAGTTGGCGGCCAAACGAAAACGATTTCACGCGGCCGTTTTTTCAATTCTTCTTATTCTTGAGCTCCACCCTTATGCGACTCCCAGCCTCAACGTTTCGTGCATTGCTTTATCTCTTGACCCTGTTTCTGTGCCCGTCCCTATCAATCAGGGCTGCTGACGAGGCCACTGCTGTTGCCTGTTTATCCCCGCAGCAGGCTCGGGAATACAAACTCGACGCTACGTTTTTTAGAAAATGCTTACTCGCCGAGGAAATCCTGATTGCGACCTCAGAGCATGTTTCAGATTTTACGATCCTCGAAGCGGCGTATCAGTTTCGGATGGTCATGAAGACTGTCACCCCGGAGGTGGCTAGGCGGATTCGCGACCAAAAAGTGCTCTGCGTTCTGCTTGCGCACAATGAACTGACGTCTCGTGTGCCCTTGTTTGCAACCGATAAAACAGGCAAGGAACTCGATTTCTACAACTGGCGGCAGCGTGGATTTCTGACCACAGTCGATGATCGCCAAGTCGTGCTCTTCGCGGAAGAGGATGTCATGGAGTATGCAGGGGGCATGCAGAATGAGAGTATTCTAATCCATGAATTTGGCCATGTGATTCAAGGAGCAGGCTTTGACAAGGAGTTGAATGACCGGGTGAAGGAGGCCTTCCGGAATGCCAAAGACAAAGGACGCTACCAGGACGGCTACGCTGCTCAGCGTTTTCGTCGCGTCAAGAGCCCGACCCCGGTAAGCCTCATCGATGCTTTAGTGAAGTCATTCCCAGTTGAAACTCGTGACTTTTTCGCTGACTGCCTGACCGGCGGAGACATACTCATCAATGGCAAGCCTGCGCCATCGCATGCAGAGGTGACTCGAGACGATAGCGTCCTCATTGTGTTTGGCGGACCAAAGCAGTGTTATGCCGCAGTAAATGC
>QWQJ01000025.1 GCA_003670865.1 Planctomycetota bacterium
GAGAGAGCTGCGACGAGCGCCGCTCGAATTCGCAGCGAAAGGCCGGGGAAAACTGGCAGCGTGCTCAATCCAACCGCGCCAGCCATCCTCGCCAGCACACCCGCTGCCAGCATCACAACCATCGATAACTCCGGAGAGTCGCTGATCAAGCCTGTCGTCATTACGATCCTCCGGCGGCAGTCCGCAAGAGTTCGACCATCCGTTCCACCATCCACGGCATCACCATCACCAAAACTAGCGCCATGGCCAGTAATCGTGGCACCAGCCCCACGACCGGTTCGTGGATGCCTGTGGCAGCCTGCACCAAGCCCATCAGGGTGCCAATAATAAACCCCATGAGGATCACAGGCGCTATCACGATCAGGCCCGAGAGAATTGCCTGCCGCACAAATTCCACTAACTGGCTATCGCTCACTGGAGTCACTTCCTTTTTGCGTTCTTCACAAATCGTCAGGACGCCGCGACACCTACGCTGTCAAGCAGCGACTGGATCACCAGCGACCAACCGTCTGCCATGACAAACACAAGTAACTTCAGCGGTAGAGAGACAAGCGTCGGCGGCAACATCACCAGGCCAGTGGCGACAACAAGAATTGCCACGATCACATCAATCACCAGAAAGGGCAGCAGAAGTCTGAATCCTATCGAAAAGGCCGTCTCTAATTCGCTGACAAGAAAAGCAGGCAAGAGTGTTTCAATGGGCACATCGTCATAGGTGGCGATCTGCTTTGGGGCCGTCGGATGACGGTCGAGAAAGAGCAGCATTGTATCGCGATTACCGGCCTGTTCGATCTGCGTAGCCATCCACCGACGGATCGGTAGCGTGCCTTGCTGGCAGGCCACCGGAAGGTCAATCTGCCCCTGTTGATAGGGCTCCACGCCGGCATGGTAGGCGCTCGTCCAGATCGGCCACATGACCATCGCCGAGAGAAAGAGTGCTAGGGATGTAAGGATTTGGTTTGCAGGCAACTGCTGAGTGCCCAGCCCCTGCCGTAAGAGTGCGAGCACAACGGACATCCGCACAAAACAGGTAGTCATCAAGAGCACCGCCGGTGCGAGACTGACCACGCCAAACACGAGTGCAGCCGAGAGCGTGGCATCGAGGGATCTGCCGCCAGCAAACCGCGAGACAAGACTTGAAAGCACAGCCGAAGCATCGCCGCCAACCAGCGGCACCGCCTCACCGGCCGGACGAGGGGGCGCTTGCTCAACGGCGGTAACGAGGGCTGGGGCTGGGGCAGCAGGTATTTCTTCCCCATACCCCGAGGCGGCACAGAGTAAAGTTGCCAGCAGACAAAAAGTCGGCCTGCTCAGCGCAACTTTCCCGCTCCAAAAAGCCTGCCGGAGCATTATGCCGCCTCCTGCCCAGGGGCCTGTTCAGAAATTCCACTGGGCCCGCCAAGAACGCCTTTTGAAGCGATCGTCTGCGAACTGCTAACGGTTCTTGAGCGGCTGCCAACAGTGGAAAGGAACCGGCTCGGACGCAACCGCGCATGCACACCGCGACAGGCTGCCGCAATGCATTCGGTGGCCTGTGGATCAGTGAGCTCTGACAGAGTCTGACACCCACTCGGCGAGAGGCTGACAAGCAGTGTCTTGGGCCCGAAGCGAACGATGCGCACCGTGTGCTGACCGCCCAGCGAGCCCTCACCGAGAATGTCAAAGACATCGGGGGGCAGCGTCGATTGACGCCGCTTGGCCAGCACTTTGATTAGCAGCACTGCGACGAAAGCCACGGCAATCAGTCCCATCACTTTCCAGTCCAGCGGCTGTCGAGGAATAGCCGTGACAGGATTGGTTACGTTCTGAGCGGCATCCCCTGTTGGCAGTGGCACCGCGGCCAACACCTGCGGCGGTCTCACTGACTCTCCCGTCTCTGTGGCAGACGCGATCGGGGTCACGGGAAGGATGGCGAGAGCCAGTATAAGGATGCCACAACCGGCCGCGACATGTCGGCTGCGTGCAAGTGTTTCAGTCGCCTTCAAAGGCGGCGTTTCACAAACGGCAGGAAGATTTTTCCACGCTCTCATGCGGCCGCCTTGAATTGATGTGCGTCGCGGGGTTCTAGCGGCTGGTCTGAGTCCGATAAATCGGCATCGACCCCCGCCCAATCAATCTGAGGGTGGCTCTGGCGACGGTGGCTGGACTGATAACGGACGCTTAATCTGGATTGTGAAGACGGCCGCGATCCGGCCCACCACAGAAAGCCCGCCAGCAGTCCGACACAAATGCTGGCTGCCGCTAGCCAGGCTTCGCGGGGCACATCGGCTTGACCATCGCTGCTGCGAAGATGCTCTGGCAATAAGTTGACCAGCGATTGAACAAGCGGTACGGGGAGACTGGCTGCCGGATGGCCCGTCGACTGCGCAAGATCCTCACCTCGCTGCAATGCAGGTGGCTTGCTGGCATTGTGAGTGAGAGCATCGGCTCGATCCGCCCGAATGCTTTGACTAGACTCGGCTTGGCGACGGCTTACTGCCGCCTGAGCGACTGCAAACCGGGTGAAGATAATCTGCTGATTCTCTGGATTCCTCGCCATAGGAATCATCTGCACAACCAGTTGACGAATGCGATTGATCTCTCGATCCGCGACAATCTGCATCGCTCCTTCTAGAGCTTCTGAGCTGCGCAGGTTTGTTTCAGTCAGAGCCTGATTATCGGCCCGGAATGCCGTTTGAAAATAACTCTCTGGTACGGCAATCGAGACATGAATGGAGGCCAACGCATGCTCTGTCGTAGGCCGCTGCGGAGGAGCCACTTGGATGGTTACCGGTGGCGGGGGAGTCTTGACGGGGGCAATCTCAAGCGGCGTGTTGGCAGCAGCGATCTGCTGGACGACAACCGGATCAGTCCGTGAGGGCACGGCCGGCTCGGGGACCACGTCAATAATAGCCTGCAAGACCTCACTTTCAGCCGATTCAAATTCAACTGCCACATCGACCACAGCCCCTTTGACAAACGACAGCGATTGTCGCAATTTCCCGGTAAGGTACTGCTCATAAGCAATTTTTTTTGCCAGAGCAGGATCGGTGGCAGCGATGTTCGACTCCTGCTCCAGAGGGCCAACAAAGACCCGGCCGCTGCGCAGGTCTGTCACCGCCACATGATCGGGCGAAAGGCCAGCAATGGACGAAGCCACCAGCACGCGAATGGCCTGCACTCGCAGCGGATCCAGCTCTGAATCCAACTGCGTGCTGACATTCACGCTGGCAGTTTTGACGGAGCCACCACGAATGGCACCGTCGGGGCTCGATCGCTCTCCAACATCGTAGAGCACGGCGGCCCGTTCGATTCCCGGCATCGAACAGATGACCAGCGAGAGTTCTTCCTGCGTCGCTACTCTTAGCAATTCCGACTGCACAGCCCTGCTTTGCCATGGACTGTTGTTGGCTAGTGCGCGCCGCAAGCTTCCACCAAACTCCCGAGGCAGGGCTTCGTTATCGACCAGCGCCCGCATGTAGGCGCTCTGTCGGTTGCGGGGCACATAGACTCGCCCGCCTTCGGTGCGGTGGTCGGTGAGTTGAGCGCGATCAAATGCCGCCTCCATGATCGCCAATTCTGATGATGGCAACACCGTGCCTGAGAGCAACTCGGTCTCTTCACGAATCGGTTGATCCCGCAACAGCCAGACAGCCCAGCCAATCGAGACGGCCACAAGACCGATCGCAAAGACCTGCGACGGGCTGATGAACGATAGTCGTTCACGGGATTGAGTGGATGAGTTGAATGGTGCGTCCATGCACGGCCCTTTTTAACTGCTACTATTTAAATTTAAGCGGCCATGCGACTGGCTCGCTTCTGCGGCAATCGAAGCGTGAAGGCCGTACCTCCCTCGGGACAGTTGGCGGCGTGAAGCGTGCCGCCAAGTTGTTCCACCAGCGCGCTAGCCGCAGCCAGCGACAGGCCTGCTCCGTCCGGTTTGGTCGTAAATCCGGGCTCAAAAAGCCGGGACTGCGTTTGACCCCAGAGGCCTGGGCCAGAGTCGGCCACCTCGATCTCGATGGCATCTGGATAATCGATGCTCGTGACAACAATCTCGCGCATCTGCGGCACTTCGCAGGCTCCTGAGACTTGATCGACTGCCTCCAAAGCATTCCCCAGCAGCGTGGTAAAAATGCGGCGAATCATCGCGGGATCGGCATGAATGGCATGCTCGTCGGCCACATCAATCGCCACTTTGAGTGGAGGCAGATTGAGATCGCTGCGAGTGCAGGCCGCATCGGCCAGAATGACTGCAAAAATGCTGCTCAGGGAAACCCATTTTGCCGCTGGACGATCGGGCGCAACAAGATCCCCGATATGCTCTAGAGCCTGTGAAACAGCATCCACCTCGCTGGCCATGCGAATCATCGCTGCACGCTCCAGCCGATGATCAGCAGGGTCGATAGCTGAAGCTCGCAGGCCCGCACAGACGCTTGCCAGTCGCGCTTGCATTCGATCGACGGCTAAACGCACTCCCTCGGCCATGCGTCGATCAGCCCCGACTTGATTGCCGATCTGCCATTGCTGTCCCCGTTCATTGCCCTCGCTTTCAGCCAAGGCAATCGGCAGGATGCGAGGCTGCTCGTCGGAGTCAATGGTGCGGGTCGGCGTCATGGTGGGAAACCCTCGTTTGAGATCGGCTGAAACAGACCGCACGCTGACAGAACTACGATTACGAAGGGGCACAGTGCGAGGGCACTGGTACTTGAGTGCCACAGACATCGTCCATGACCCAGCGGTTGACATCGTTCAAAATAGCTTTCGAGAGATCCTTGCGACCCGGATAGATGCGCATGGCAAGCATCGCGCCGGCTGCATGAAAGAGTCGCAGCGTCTGGTCGGTCTGTTCGGCCACGCCGGTGGACTGACTTCTATGACAGCAAAGGAGCATCGGCAGTCGTCGTACTCGAAAGAGTTGTGAGAGGAGGCCTTCAGAGAGTGGAAATGAACCGCCCAGCGAGATCACGCCAGCAAATGCTTGGGGATGACGGCACGCGAGACGAAAAGCGTCGGAGCCTCCCTCGCCCTGACCGACCAGATAGATGCGTTGTGGATGGACGCTTGCGTGTTCACAGACTCGATCGATCGCCCGCCAGACGGCGTCCTCACGATCCAGCGAGTTGGCCGAATCGGTCGGCGAGACTCGGGGTTCGACGGCGATAAAGTTTCGCAGGCTCACTCGTTGCATGACGCGGCCCAGATCAAATGGTCGGGGAGCCTCGCCCGGCAGCCAGACCAGCAGTGGGTAGGCGTAACTCTCTTCATAGGCCAGTGGCATGAAGACCTGATCGTCGCCCATTGGTAATGACAGGCACGCCGGCAATGCCGTCCGTAACCGAGCCATTGCATGCAACAAGCGGCTTACAGGCGGGCTCTGTTTGGGAAGACGGCTACTCACAAGACACCTCAGCGGAAGGGCTTTTGGTACATCGAGCAGCGAAAAAATCGCTACTACGCAGCGGGTTGTAGCGAAACACTCACAGTCGGGCAACGTCAGGATTGAGCCTAAAAGAAGGCCTCGCACCCGCACCCGCAATCCAAGGCAGAACAGGTAAGGCTGGCAACAAGGGGGGGGTTTTCAAACCACTATAATTTGCAAAAAACTGGTTCTTGGTTGCCGAGTTCGTAACACGCTAGGCCGTCAGGCGATTCATGACACCGACGAGTTCCTTGACCGCGGCAATGCTCTTGTCCAACGCGGCTCGCTCGACTGGCAGTAGGTTTAATTCGATAATCTTTTCGACACCGCCGCTGCCGAGCACTACCGGCACGCCGACGAAGTAACCGCCAACACCATATTCTTTGTCGCAGTAGGCCGCACAGGGTACAAGACGTTTCTTGTCTCGCACCACCGCCTCAACCATTTGAGTCGTGGCTGCGGCCGGCGCGTAGTAGGCACTGCCCGTCTTCAGCAGGCTAACAATCTCCGCCCCACCATTACGGGTGCGAGTGACGATAGCCGCAAGCTTCTCTTGTGATAAAAGCTGCGTGATGGGAATGCCACCGACGCTCGTGCAACTCGGAATCGGCACCATTGTATCGCCATGACCGCCGAGCAGGATTGCCGAGACATCTTCCACGCTGACGCCCAGCTCCATTGCCAGAAACGCACGGTAACGCGCCGTATCCAGAATGCCCGCTTGGCCGATCACGCGGGCCGGCGGAAAGCCTGTCACTTGAAAGGTGCGTTGCACCATTGCATCCAGTGGGTTACTGACGACGATCACAACCGCCTCAGGACTGGTGTTGCGGATCTGTGCTGCCACATCGCCGACGATCTTGGCGTTTGTGGAGAGTAGATCATCGCGGCTCATACCGGGCTTGCGGGCAATGCCAGCCGTGACAACCACGACATCGCTCGCGGCTGTATCGGCCCAGGTGTTGGTGCCGGTTAAGCGTGCGTCAAAGCCGACGATGGGGGAGGCCTGAAAGAGATCCAGGGCCTTGCCGGCAGGCATGCCTTCTGTCGCCGGAATGTCGAGGAGCACGATGTCGCCCAGCTCGGCAGCCGCACACCAGTGAGCGGTTGTCGCGCCAACATTGCCGGCACCGATGATCGATATTTTAGCTCGTCGCATAGTTCGAAATTCCTTATTGAGACTGTCTTTTACCCTGTGTCGGATGTTTTTTATTGGCCCGTGCTGAGTTGGCCCGAGTACGAGTCGGGAGTTCAAGGTTTTCGTCGCCGACGGCGAACCAAACAAGCCCTGCTTGCCATCTGCGGAGTTTGCTGAGAACGAGCTGATCGCCTGCCGTGGCTGGCGTACATTTCTCAGGGCAATTGCACGCGGTCTGGAAGTTGGCTGCGGGCCAGCTTCGCTTGTTTTTGAGCGTCTCGACTGATGGCCCACGCGCCGGCCAAAAGTATCAAGCCGATGAAGCCCGCGATGCCGGTAAAAACCCAGCCTAGGGTGCTGCCGGCTTCGGCAGCAGAAGGATCGGGTAACCACACTGCCCGCTTGCCAATCAATAAGGGCGTTTCCTGACGATCATTCTTTTTTTGATCCTGACCCGTCGGTGTTGCAATCAGATACTCGTATCGCTTCAAGGCAAACCCCGACACTCGCACATGCTCGTTGATATTTTCCCCCGTCGGCATCTCCTTGGGGAGCGAACGCACGCAGCACACGATTGGGTAGTTTTCCTGCAGGCGATCGTTGACTTTTATCAGCGCTGTATCGACGAACACAAAAAGCTCCCAGTAGTGGTCGGTGCCAATTTCCTTCCGCCGCAGCGGATCATCTATTTCGATACGAGTGGCCCGCAGAGCAACACCATCAATCGTGACTGGATCACCGCGGTGAGTGACAAACCAGTCTTGACCCGGATCGATCATCGGCACGATGTCGGCAGGTGGGCCCGCTGCAGTTTCGATGTTGGTTTGCGTGGTGCGACCCAGCGCTGCCAGAACGGCATAGAACGCCTCTGTGTCACCAGACACGAGCTTTTGGCCGTCGACAACGGTGTCAAAGAGACCGTAGTCCATGCCGAGTGAACCCAGCGGCGTCGGTGGAAACCACGACACACGCGTGGCGGCTACGAGCAAACTGTGAGGCTCGGAAGGCCAGTTGGCCTGCTCTGGCTTAGCTTTGTCAGCCTGCTCTGGCTGCTCGGGCTTCTCCGTTGAGGCAACCGGATGCGGACCATCGCCCAACGAGAGCGGCAGACCAGTGGCGGCAGCAGGTTCGTCGATGGTCTGCCATCGGGGCCAAGCCTTTGGGGCCCGATCGGTGAGCACATCGACGACTAACCCGTTATCCCCCACGATGCGCACCACATCAATCTGCTTACGATCGGCGATCTCGGCCTGCTCTTTTGACAAAACTTGCGGCGCGACAAAAATCGCTCGACCACTGATGCGCACAAACCTATCTTGAACCCGCGTCTCCTCAGCCGCATTTTTTTGGCTTGAGTCGATTTCCAAAGCGTTCGCGTTCCATTGGGCTCCTAGCAATACTGGCGCATTTTTCAATCGGGCCATCACTCGCAAAACAAACTGCTGCTTAGCAGCGTTCCAAGGCGTGGGTTCGACAAGAATCTGTCTGGAGGCGACATCGATTTTCCAGCTCGAAAGGTACTCGACAAGCGATGTGTCGACTGCGTCTGTCTCCTCTGACTGGGCTAGGGTCATTGTGGCCTGAGCGATCAGGAGCCCAAGGAATGAGCTAGCCACTGCCACTACGAGCCCTTTGGCTGGCCAAGAAGTAATCCGGGAATTTACAGATACACTCATTGCGGGAAAAGTCCTTGAGGGGGATCGGGCTCGATGGTTTTGTCTGCTTCCGACAACCGCCGCAGCGACTCAGTCGGTGAAAACAGTTCTATATTTGCCAGAGTGCTGGCCAGAGCGGTCGGTTCTTTTCTGGGAGTTTTGCGCGGCCCCTGATTGGCCCAGCGAATTCCCCAAAAGGTGAGGATCACAAAGACTGCCATCGTAACAAGCGCAGTGGTGCTCAGCGAATTATGGCTGGGAGTCAGCGGCAAAACAGGCTCCCAGATTGGTTCAAAAGCCATCACTAAGGGCGTCAGACGGATGGTGTCGGCGGCATTGTAGGCCCAGCGTTTGAAGAAATAACCAACCACCCGCACCGGTTCCTCGATCTTCATGCCGGTGGGAAAGTTCTCCGGTATCTCTAAAAAATAAACCACGATCGGCGAGTCGGGGCCTCCTTCGGGGGCAATCCACGCCTGCCAATATCCGTCGATATTGTATTGATTGGCGGGTGCCTTTACCCGTTGCAAGCGGCGGATGGTGCCCTGAAAGGTGACCCGCTTTCCCCGAAAACTACGCGGCTGACCAAACAATTCTATGAAGCTCACCTCGCGGGCTTTGGAACGATCCAGTGCCGCCTCTTTGCCAGATCGCAGCGTCATCCAAATTTGAAACCAGGCCTCGTCGTCGCCGGACCGAAAGACCGTATCATCACGCACCTGCTCAAGGGCCCGTAACGACGCGCCGACCTCGTCGGCCACTTCTACAAATGGCTCGGGGTCGGCCTCAATCACGACAGCATCGGCAACGCTGCGATTGACCAAGTCTTCCTTCATAGCCGTATCGACCTGCGGCGCCTCGACGGCAGGCGGCGGGTTCAGGTAGGTGCGTTCCAGCCAACTGACCAAGAGCAGCACAACAAGCGCCGGCGGCATAAAAAGCCAGAAGACGCGACGCTGTTCAACCCGCTTCAGATAATTCCGTGGGGCTTTCACTGGTCTGACAGGTTAGCCGCACCGGTCTGGTTCCGCTTTTGCAGCCGCATCTCACGCCACACGTAGGCGCCGAAGGAACTGACCAGCGCGAAGGGCATCGCAAGCATGATGAGAATGCTGTAAAAATAACCGCGGGCCACATTGCTCGCCTCGGCGTCTCCGGTGACCATCGCGTCTTTGCAATTGGGACAGCCAAAGGCATCGGCTGCCAAAGTTACTAAAGCAATTGCCAAACAGATCGACAAAACAGTGAGGGGCATCCCGCCATTCTTGTGGCAGATGGGGTGTCGCCAAAGAGCCCGCGAGGCTCTGGGCATGATGGCAATGAGTTGCTTCATGGAAGAATCTCCTTTGAACCTCGGTCTCCACCTTTGCCGACAAGAGAGACGGCAGGCGTTTGGCTATTTGTAAGTATAGGGTCGCCTGCGGGCTGAGGGTAGATGTGGTAGAGCAGCAGATAGATTATGACTCCCGTGATTGACACATAGAGCCAGATTGGCAGCGTTATTTTTCCAAGCCGGCGATGGGCGGCCCATTTCCCCGAAAAAGCGAGGCTAAACATGGCTATTGCCAGGATCGGCACCAGCACGGCCAGCACAATATGGGAAATCAGGATGGTGAAATAGACCGTCCGGATCAGACCTTGGCCTGTAAACGGGACATGGCCCACGAGATAATGGTAGGTCAGATAGCAGCCTAAAAAAATGGCCGAGACGATAAACGCCGCTACCATCGCGACCCGGTGGGCACGCCAGTTTCCTTGGCTGATAAAGATCCAGCCAGCGATCAATAACACCGTCGCAATCGAGTTGAGCACCGCATTGATCGTGACAAGCGGATGAATGGCAAAAAGCCACCCGGCCGATCCGATATTTACAAAGCCCATTCCGAGGAGGGCATTTGAGATTGCCGTGCCCGCAAAGATCTCCATGCTCTGGCAGAGAAAGATCACCGGGCGGCCTCCGGGATCACTGGGCCCTTGCTAGCAGCCGCGATAACCCTTGCGGGAGAACTTGCAGAGACTTCCCCCGGGGACTGTTCGGCGAGCACTTCGCGAATCAGTTTGACTAAGAGCGCTACACGATCCGGTTGGAGCAACAGGTAGCTGCCCCGTAAACGCCCCTGCCGATCAAAGACAACACCTCGCTCGGAGTGCACGCCTACCTCGGCTGTGAGAAGCAGCGTCTTGTTGGCCACCTCTTTGATCACTTGCATATCACCAGTCAGAAACTTCCAGCGGGCGGGGTCGGCATCCAACCGATCGGCATACCGCCTGAGCGTCTCGGGCGTATCGTTTTCCGGATCACAGGTGAGGCTGACTGCTAGGAAGTCTGGATCGGGGATGTCCCTGAGGATATCGGCAATGGACTGATTCTCCCGAAAGCAGGGACCGGGGCAGTTGGCAAAGAATACGCTCGCGAGCCAGACCTTACCCCGCAGACTGGCAGAATCAAACTCATCGCCGCTGCGTTCGGTGAGCTTAAAAGCCGCTGCTGGTTCACCCGGTTCAATTTTTCCTGCCGGCGGAGATGGTGGTTGGTTCGAGGCGACTCCATCGGCACTCTTTGCACTTGGCTTTTCGGCTGTGCATCCGCTGCCCAGCAAAAACAGCAGGCTGACCAGCACCCAAGGCCAAAAAGAGATACCCGTCAAGATGCGCCTCGTAGAAAAAATGTCTGGTCGGGGAATGTCTGGTCGTGGACTGACTGCCTCGGCATGCGGCTTAACGACTAATGCGGTGCAGGTTCGGCGAGGAGTTGCGTTTCACCGGCCTTCTCCATCAGCCAGACATCTGAAGGCCTTGCCATTTTGAGCACCCGTTCCTGACTCGCCATCCGAGTTCGCATGCCGATATCAGGCACAAGCATCAACGTCAAAAATACTGCCATCATACCCGCCGGGATCGTCAGCACATACTTCCAGTTGGCTTCCCAAAAAACATGCATGAAAAAAAGAATCACTAAGAGCGCCTTGGTGCACGACACAACCATCATGAAAGCCCAGCCGACGTACGGCTGATCCCGCCACGGCCAGTACGGGGAGTAGGTAAAGAAGGAGAGAGTCGTGAGGCCGCACAGCGCGACAAAGACGAGCAAGTACTTGCCGATGCCGCCGTGCGAGTGCTCGTCGGCATGACTGGCATCTGAGCCGTGATCAGAGAGATTGTCATCGGGCAGCGGGATGCCGCCCAATCGCGTGATCGGTCCGTGGCCCTGCGGGGCTTGGGATGGTGGCTCGTGATCGCTCATAAAAACCTCGTGACTCAAAATAGCGGGTCAAAATAGATACAAAAGCGGAAACAGAAAAATCCAAACCAGATCAACAAAGTGCCAGTACAGACCAGCATTCTCGATCATACCGGCCCGCTTGGGGCCGAGCTTATAGAGCAGCAAGATTGAGAAAACGATCAGGCCAACGATGACGTGGATGGCATGAAAGCCCGTTAAAAAGAAGTAGGTGCTGGCCCACATCGTGCCTCCGGGAATGACGGCCGGCAGTTTGAGCCACGGAAAGATGTCGTTGAGGCCGCTGACATGCCCGCCGTGCCCTCCGCCGGCCTCTTGGCCTTCATGCGTTGCTAGCTGACGATCGGTAGGCAACGGCATCACTTGATCGGCCACAACCGCTAGGTCAAAGGCCTGCTGATTGGGGTCTACAACCATCTGCCGCACTTTGAGCAACCGCCGACGGGCCGAGACCTCTTCGGTAGAGAGTTTGCCTTCGGGGGTATCGTCGAGTTCCTTGAGACGGTCGATCATGGCCGGTTCGCCCAAGCGAGCCCGCACCGCCGAACCGTAATAGAGATCTGGCTTTTCAAAAACGCGACTGCGCGGCGACCACGGATAGATGCCATGCTCAAACTTGGCCGCATACTCGTAGCCCTTAACGCCCAAGAAGAGTGATCCCAGCAACAGCGTGGCCACCATCCAGCTTTTAGCCGACTTTGTTTTATTTGCTTTGGCCGACTCGAAGGCCAGCACAATCGTGACGCTGGAGCAAATCAGCACAAACGTGTTGAAGGCGCCGATCGGCTCGCTTAGGTGAACATGATGTGGCTTGGGCCAGACAGGAGCCCCGAATCTCAGCACGACATACATCCCCAAGAGCGCTGCAAAAAACATGATCTCGGTGGATAAAAAGAGCCACATAAAAAGCTTGCCCCGCGTCAGCGGCAGGCCAGGCTGGTATTGCAGAACGGGGCCGTGATGGCCTCCGCCGTGGCCGTTGCCGTCATGTCCGTGGCCGTTGCCGTTACCATGGCCGTTGCCACCATGAGTCGGGCCCAGCGAACGAGAGCCTTGCGGTACAGAAATGGCAGGAGCATTCATGAGAAATGGTGGGGGCTAGAGATACTAAAAGAAACTCGGGAAACACCTGAAGCAACTGCGCTTAAGGAGACTGGGCAGCCAAAGACAACTGCCGCAGTGAGCAAGGCCAGCAACACTCCCAGCGAGGTGAGCAGCAGCACGCGGGCCGACGCATCATCGCGACGCACGGCAAATCGAACTGTGGCCACGCAGTAGGCAATCGACGCAATCGCCGCCGCTAGAAAAAATCGCGTGCTCGCAGAAGGCACGGCCAAAACAAGACTGACAGGCACCATCGCCAAGGCCGCGGCCAGCGATTGCCCTGCTGCCCGCAGGCCGCTGGGATCATCGACAGAGAGCATGCGGAGGCCGGCCATCGCGTACTGTCTACGGTAGATCCAAGCAATCGCCATGAAGTGGGGAAATTGCCAGAGATAAAGGACCGTGCAAAGGGCTGCCGCAGCTAAGCTGCCGGAGGCATCGCCGCCCGCCAATCGCTGCGGGCCGTCGGCTGCCAGCCAACCGATGGCCACCGGCATCGCTCCAGCCACCGCGCCGACGGCCGTATTAAGAGGAGATATTTTTTTCATCGGCGTGTACACGACGACATAGATCAGCCAAGTGGCAACGGCGGCGGCAGCGGGTTGCCAGCCGGAAGCGACCGTCACGATGGCAGCACCCGCCCCCAATAACACCGCTGTCCAAGCTGTGGCCGATGCCACAGACATCCGGCCCGCCGCAATCGGTCGATGGACGGTGCGAGGCATCAGTCTGTCGGTGTCGCGTTCAAGAATTTGGTTGGCAATGCTGGAACTCGCAGCCACTAGCGCCGTCCCGATCAAGAGCCACGAAAGTGCTAGGCCATCGAATGAGCGGCCTGCCGTCAGCCACATCGCCGTAACGACTGTGGCCAGCACCATCAAGGCGATTCTGGGGCGGGTCAGCCGCGAGACATCAGCCGATATCGTCGCGAAAAGTGATAGCGAAGCCGGAGCAGCCGCTGAGAAAACAAGGCTTGTAGAGGGCATGCTCATGCAAAGGCCCTCTTGGTTTGGCGATCGTGGCGACTGTCTCCGGCCAGCACACCGCTGACGATGGCAAGCACCACCGCCGCACCTAAAATGAGCATGCCAATCACAACATGAGAAGTGACCACTGCGGCCCCCCGAGTGCTGCGGGCTACGATCGCCTCGGTAGGCACCCAGGCAGCCGGCAGCCAGTCCGATGGCAGCCCCCAGTTGACGACCCACGTTCCGAAGCCAAGCAAAATCTGCGAGGCGACCAACACGACAATCAAGAGCGACCAGCGTCTGGCGGTCGAGCCGGCCCCGGACCAACTCAATCCAAAGGAAAAGAGAGATAAAGCCATGACGGCCGCCGCACCCAAAAGATGCAGGCCCACCAGCGAACGAAACGCAGTGGGATCGACCGTGGCATCCAGGTGCCGTAACTGCGCACCAGCCACAAGTTGCAGATAAGCGGCTACAACCAAAC
>QWQJ01000117.1 GCA_003670865.1 Planctomycetota bacterium
GCGGCAAGGAACGGCGTGGCTGCGAAGAGCCCCGTAAGGGCCACAACTAGCCGATAGAACCAACGGCTGGATCGCATCTGACTAAAGCCCTCGAGAAGACCAAGTTTTGTCCCTACAATATTCACCTGACCCACAGTATACTTCTCTGTTCAATCGTAGAGTGGGCAACCGACTTGAACCCCTGCCTTCCTGTCTTTCCCGTCTCCATTTTTTTCCCTCATCCTTCCTTACTTACAGGGTCAATTCCGATGACCAGACTGAAAACTGCCCTCGCTTTGGTGAGTTCTTTTTCAAACCTCACAAATCGCATGCTGCCAAACCAGCCACAATGTTGGCTCGTCATCCTGGGAGTGCTAGCAACGATGCTCTCGGCGGCGCCTCGACTCAAAGCCGACGAACCGGCAGCCCCCCCCGTCAAAACATGGCAACAACCCGTTGTTCCACAACCGACAATTGTGGTCGGCGATTCAGCCGCTTCCGCCCCGGCCACCAATCCAACCGGCCAGCCTTTGCCGTGCCTAAGGGCTTTAAAGTTGAGCGACTTTTTACGGTGCCACGCGCCGAACTCGGTTCCTGGGTCTCGTTGACAACTGACCCCAAGGGCCGCTTGATCGCTGGCGACCAAGGCGACAAAGGACTGGTGCGGATCACGCCTGCGCCGCTCGATGGATCGCAACCCACGATCGTCGAAAAAATCCCCGCCCAAATCACCGGTGCGCAAGGCCTTCTCTGGGCATTCGATGCGCTCTATGTCGCCTGTAACGGAGGCACGGGTAGCGGCTTCTACCGCGTCACCGATTCCGACGGTAACGACACGCTGGACAAGGTGGAGAAACTCCGCGAACTCCATGGCGGCGGCGAACACGGCCCGCACAACATCCTGCTCTCACCTGATGGCAAGCGGTTGTTTGTCATCTGTGGCAACCACACAAAAGTGCCGTTCGATGTCAAGAATATTACCGAGCCACAAACGATGGGGGGCATCCGCACCAAGCAGCGGCGCGTCGAATTACCGGCGAACGCCAGCAGTCGAGTGCCGGCCAACTGGGATGAAGATCAGATGGTGGCTCGCATGTGGGATGCCAACGGCCATGCGGCTGGCATCATCGCACCGGGTGGCTACATCGCGAGTACAGATCCCGACGGAAAATCATGGGATGTCTGGAGCACTGGCTACCGCAATCCTTATGACATGGCCTTCAGTGCCGACGGTGAACTGTTTGCCTACGACGCCGATATGGAATGGGACTTCGGCACGCCATGGTATCGGCCGACTCGTGTCAATCATGCCACCAGCGGCAGTGAACTCGGCTGGCGCAGCGGTTCGGGCAAGTGGGCTGCATCGCTACCCGACAGCCTACCGGCCCTCGTTGACATTGGCCCGGGCTCACCGGTGGGTGCAGCATTTGGCTACGGTGCAAAGGTTCCTGCCAAGTATCAGCAGGCTTTCTATATCTGCGACTGGACGTTTGGCACGATGTATGCGATTCACTTGACACCCGATGGCTCAACATACAAGGGGGTCAAGGAAGAGTTTGTTTCCCGCACGCCACTCCCTCTAACGGACATGACCGTGGGCAAGGACGGGGCAATTTACTTTACGGTCGGTGGCAGAGGAGGCCAAGGTGAACTCTATCGCGTGACGTATGCCGGCGATGAGTCAACCGCGCCTGTTGATGCCAAAAATACTGCAGGAGCGGAGCAGCGAAAACTACGGCATGATTTGGAAGCTTTTCACACCGCCACTGCTGATGCCGCTGCCGCGATCAACGTCGCCATTTCACAGCTTTCAAACACCGATCGCTTTATCCGCTACGCCGCTCGCGTGGCACTTGAGCATCAGCCGATTGATCTCTGGCAAGAGAAGGCTTTGGCCGTCACCGACCCCCGTGGCAGAATCACCGCCGCCATTGCCGTCGCCCATCAAGCGGAGCAAACAGCCCAGCCTTTGGTGCTCGCTGCACTTGAGAAAATCGATCCCAAGTCGCTCGATACCGCCGGCCAGATCGAGCTGGTTCGGGCGTATCAACTGGCCATCATACGGCTGGGCGAACCAACCGCAGAGGCCAAGGCCCAGATCGCCAAAACGCTTGGACCGCTTTTCCCATCGGGCACCTTTGATCTCGATCGGGAACTCTCCAGTCTGTTGGTTGCCGTTCGCGCTCCTGGCATTGTTACAAAGCTCGTTGGCATGCTCTCGGCTCCGAGCATCTCGGCCGGGTCAACTAATCTGGCAACAGACGAAAAAGATCTTCAACAACTGATCACTCGCAATGCCGGCTACGGTAAAGATGTGCGGGCGGCACTGGAAAAACGTGCCGACTTATTGCATGTTCACTACGCCTACGCGCTTCGGACCGTGCAGGAACCAACCGCTTGGACGCTGGCCGATCGCAAGGGCTATCTGGAGTGGTTTGGACGTACCCGCGAGTGGGCCGGTGGCAACAGCTTTCGAAAGTTTCTAGCCAACATTGAAAATGACAGTCTGGCAGCTTTATCGGAAAAAGAACGGGCAGAAATTCGTGCCATCGCTGCCCAGAAGCCCTATGCGATACCAGTTCTGCCCAAGCCAGAAGGCCCGGGGCGGGCCTGGACGGTGGAGGATGTTCTTTCAGCGGTAGAAAAAGATGGGGGCAATGGCACTCGCAACTTTGAGCATGGCAAGCGGGCGTTCGCGGCGGTGCGGTGCATTGTCTGCCATCGCTATGGCGAAGACGGTGGGGCAACAGGCCCAGATCTCACGCAGGCAGGGGGCCGGTTTCAACTTCAGGATTTTGTCGAGGCAATCGTGCTTCCGAGTAAGGTCATCTCCGACCAATATAAAGGCAGCATCATCCAGACAACTGATGGCAAGGCCGTGATAGGCCGCATCGTCTCTGAAAATGAACGAAATGTGGCGATCGTTACTGATCCTGAGGATGCCGCGAAGCTGGTCGAGATTCCCCGTTCGGTGATCGAGGAGATCTTGCCGTCGAGCGAGTCGCTGATGCCAAAAGGGCTGTTTGATCAACTGAGCGAATCCGAGGTGCTCGATCTTATCGCCTACACACTTTCTCGGGGAAACCCCGGTGATCCTCGTTTTGCCAAATAGTTCGTCTCCACCGGTGAGACCGTCTTTATTCGTTCTGCGCCACCCGAGAGCGTGCTTGTGCGTGCGTTTTGCAGCCTTTGCCTGTGTTGCTTTGGGTGGGGCGCAGGCACAAGCAATTGATTTTTCTCATGCTGTTGTCCCACTCCTGCGAGTCCACTGTGGCAAGTGTCACACTGGCGACGCCAAACAGGGCGGCTTCTCAATGAACACGCGGGCCGGCGTGCTGGCCGGCGGCGATTCTGGCACTGCCGGATTGATCGAGGGAAAATCTGCTGCCAGTGAAATCATCGCACGGATCACCAGCACCGATCCCGACTACAAAATGCCAGCGGAGGGAAAACCGCTCTCGGCCGAAGCGATTGCCGTGCTTCGACAGTGGATCGATGAAATGGCTCCGTGGGAGGAAGGCTTCGCATTTAAAACAACTGGCTACGAACCTCCCTTGACGCTGCGGAGCGTGGAATTACCTGCGATGCAAGACAGTCGTAGCAATCCGATTGATCGCATCATCGATGCCTACTGGCGTGACAATCAGATTCAACGGCCGGCTCGCTCTGACGATCGCACGTTCATCCGCCGGGTTTCACTCGATCTGGTTGGTTTGTTGCCAACGAGTACACGCGTCGAACAATTTGTCGCCGACAATGACCCGGCTAAACGCACGGCCCTTGTCCGCGAACTGCTAGCCAACAACCTCGGCTACGCCGAACACTGGATGACTTTTTGGAACGATCTGCTTCGTAATGACTACACGGGTACGGGGTTTATCACTGGCGGCCGTCGCCAGATCACACCATGGCTGCACCGGTCACTAGTGGCAAACATGCCTTACGACCAATTCGTGCGGCAGTTAGTCTCTCCGAACGAAGAATCTCGCGGTTTTATCGATGGAATTGTCTGGCGAGGCGAGGTAAACGCCAGTCAGACGGTGCCGGTGCAGTTTGCCCAAAGCATCGGCCAAACATTTTTAGGCATCAATCTCAAGTGCGCCAGTTGCCACGACAGTTTCGTCGACCGCTGGACGCTCAAACAAACCTACGATCTAGCAGCGATCTCAACGGCTCAACCGCTCGAACTGCATCGCTGCGACAAAGCCACCGGCGTGACGGCCACTCCCGCCTGGCTCTTTGACGAACTCGGGCAAATTGACCCTGCCGCCCCACCGCCCAAGCGACTGGAGCAATTGGCTGCCCTGATCACGCGGCCAGAAAATGGCTGGCTCTCGCGCAATGCAGTCAATCGACTCTGGCATCGGCTGATGGGCCGTGGGCTTGTGCATCCGGTTGACTCGCTGCGAGTTCGGCCCTGGAGCGAGGATCTCCTAGAGGTGCTGGCTGGTGAACTCGTGACGCAGCAGTGGAATGTCAAGCAGGTGCTGGAATTGATCTGCACATCCGAAGCGTACGCCGCAGCCACACCCGCTGTGAGTGGCCAACCGCAAGGGGCCGACTACCGCTTTGACGGCCCCTTGCCGCGACGCATGACGGCTGAACAGTTTACTGACGCTGTCTGGCAACTCACCTTTACCGCTCCTGCGAAACCCGATGGCAATGTCGTGCGCCCCCAGCAGTCTGAAGGGGACGCAGCGGCAGTCGAGCCCATGGTCCGCGCGGTGCTCGTCAAAAGCACCGCGTTGATGGTGGCTCTTGGCCGTCCCAATAGGGATCAAATAGTGACCAGCCGCCCCAGCGATCTGACAACTCTGGAAGCAATCCAATTAGCCAATGAACAGGGGCTTTCAGACGCATTTGCAGCGGGCGGGCGTCGAATCCTCGACCAGCACGGGCCAACAGTCGATACTCTTATTGCATGGCTTTTTGCGGCGGCGCTGTCTCGCACAGCGACCGCTGAAGAAACGGCCGCTGCCGGAGAGATTCTTGGCGACACGCCTTCGCAGCAGAGCGTGGCTGACTGTCTTTGGACGATCGTGATGCTGCCCGAGTTTCAAATCATTCGCTGAGCGAAACCTATGGAAAATACCAGCCGTCGGGAATTTGTCCGAAGCCTTGCGGCAGCAGCCAGCGCAACGCTCTTGCTGCCTGAGCCTCGCGGGCGGGCCAGCAGTGAAGCAGTGGCAATTGTTCACCCACCCGCAAAGGCCGATGCCATCATTGTGCTCTGGATGGCTGGCGGCATGGCAGCGCCCGACACATTTGATCCAAAAAAATATAAGCCGTTTGCACCGGGACTAGCCGTACCCGATGTGATCAGTACCTTTCCTGCGATCCCAACTTCGCTGGATGGGGTGCAGATTTGCCAAGGCTTCGAACAGATTGCAGAGGTGATGGACCGCGCCACACTGATCCGTTCTCACGTGCAACCCGATCTGGGCAGTATTCTCCACTCGCGTCATCAATACCACTGGCACACCGGCTATGTACCGCCGCAAACGGTGGCGTGCCCGCACATCGGTGCCTGGATCAGCCGCGTGCTCGGTCCCCGCAATCCGGTAATGCCAGCGTTTATCAATATCGGGCAGCGACTCGAGGGGATTGGCGAAAACGAGGAGATCAAAGCTTTCACAACTGCCGGATTTTTTGGCAGCGAGTTTGGCCCGATGAATCTGCCCTATCCAGAGCAGGCAGCGCTTGCCGTGCGGCCACCGCAAGGCATGGAGCCGGGGCGTTTTGCCAGCCGTTACAAACATTTCAAAAAGCTTGTGGCGAGTGCGCCCAATCGCGAGTTCACCAGCGACTACCACCAAGAGTCGATGCTGCGAAGCCTCGAAAATGCCCACCGACTTTTAAGTGCAAAGGAGCGAAATGCCTTCGATAGCACGCAGGAGCCAAAAGAAGTTCTGGAAAAGTACGATACGGGTCGCTTCGGACGCGGTTGCTTGCTGGCAAGACGCCTAGTGGAAAACGGCGCACGGTATGTCGAGGTAACGACGGAATACATTCCTTTTGTGCACTGGGACACGCATGATCGGGGCCACGAAACATTGGCCAAGCTCAAGCAGGAGATCGATCGTCCGATTGCCACGCTGATCCGAGATTTGGAATCGCGAGGGATGCTCGACAGAACGCTTGTGGTCATTGCCAGCGAGTTTAGCCGCGACATGATCGTGGAAGGTCGCCCAGGATCAAGTGCCAACGATCAGGCCAATTCACCAAAAGATTTTCTCCAGCAACCCAATCACTACGGTCAGCACAGGCATTTTACTGGCGGCTCGACAGTGGTGCTTTTTGGTGGCGGCGTTCGCAAGGGGTTTGTCTATGGCAAGACGGCCGACGAGCGGCCTTGCCTCGCAGTAGAAAATCCTGTTGGCGTGAGTGATCTGCATGCCACGCTCTTTACGGCCATGGGGGTCAGCCCTCAGACCGTTTTTGATATCGAGGGCAGGCCCTTTTATGCCACGCAAGATGGTAAGGGTCTGCCCGTCGACGCGATCTTTGCCTAGGCCGAGCCAGTGATTTTTTACGCCCCACACAAACGGCGGCGGGCTGTCTTTCCTGGCCGCTTCACCGCTGCAATCGTTATCTTCTGCGCGGCCGGTAAACTGGTGGATTCCCTGGATGAGACAGACCGATGAGACCACACAGGCTTCGAGTGGCCGAGGAATATTTTTAAGAAAGGATCGACTCGCTCAACGTGAGCGCACTCAAACATATGTTGAAAAGCTTTTTTTTAGCTGCGGGTATTTTTGCCTGCGTTGTCGGTTTGGAATTGTTGCTCGTCGATTCTGCAGTCCTGCTGCCAATGGACGGCCGCGGAAGTCCTCACATTTTTACGGCTCCCGACTGGGCTCCTTGGGGTCTGATTTCGCTGGGGGCAGTTACCGTCCTCAATTTTTGCACGCTGCCAAAGAATCTGATCAAGGAGTGAGTGGCAGGCTAGACTATGAGGGTTCTTTCAACCCTCCACGATTCTTCTGCGATCATGCTCACGACCCGCAACCACCCGCAGCTCGACACCGTACTCTACGATGGCAAGTGTCGGTTTTGCCGCAGTCAGATTGCAATTCTGCGGCGACTCGACCTGATGGGGAGATTTCTTTTCACGTCCCTGCATGAGGCGAGCGTTGCTCAAGACTTTCCTGAAGTGCCCTACGACGATCTGATGTCACAGATGTTTATTGTCGATCGTAGCGGACGAGCCCGTGGCGGTGCCGAAGCGGTCCGGTATCTCTCGAGAAAACTTCCGCTGCTTTGGCCGCTGGCGATTTGTCTGCACATCCCCGGCACACTGCCGCTCTGGCAACACCTCTATGCTGTCATCGCCCGAAACCGGATGACAATCGCCGGCAAATATTTCGAAGGCAGTTGCGACGACGGCACATGTCGTCTGCCAAAATAAAGCGGTCTTCGCGGTGTGATTCGAACCGGTTAGAAATCACTCGTCGGTAATGTCTTCACGGATCAACCGCGTAAGCGTGTTGGCATGAACGCCCAGCAATTTGGCGGCCTGAGCCTTGTGGCCTCGGGTGACAACGAGAGCTTGTTTGATTGCCTGCTGTCTCAATTTTGTCAGATCTAAGCACGGTAGACCCGAGGACCCGGTAGCTTCTTTGAGAGATCCAGACCGTAGTGGCAACTGCGGTTCAATCTGCAGTACATAGGCCTGCTCAATCACGTGCGACAACTGCCGCACGTTACCAGGCCAATCAAAACGACAGAATTGATCGAGCACTTCATCGGTTGGCTGCCAGAGGGGCAAGCGATATTTCTTTGAAAACTGACGAGCAAAGAAGTTGATGAACTCAGGGATATCTTCCATGCGATCGCGGAGCGACGGCACGCGGAGTTCAATCATGTTGAGCCGGTAATAAAGATCTTCGCGAAACGTGCCCTTCTCGACCTCGAACTCCAGATTGCGATTGGTGGCCGCGACGATCTGCACATCAATAGGCACTGGCTGGGTGGCACCAACCGGAAGAACCTCGCGTTGCTGCAATACTCGCAGCAACTTGGGCTGCAGTTCGGCTGGCATTTCACCAATTTCATCCAGAAAGATCACGCCGCCCTGAGCCGCGCGGAAGATACCGAGTGAACGACCCTGCGCTCCAGTAAAGGCACCTTTCTCATGGCCAAACAATTGGCTCTCGGCCAGCGATGGCGTGAGGGCCGCACAGTTGACCGGCACAAATATTTTGTCTTTTCGCGGGCCGCTGCGATGCAAGAGCCGTGCCCAGAGTTCCTTGCCAGTGCCTGTTTCACCCGAAACTAAAACCGTGCACTCAACTTCGGCCGCCCGCTCAATCGACTTCGCAATCCGGCGCACCGCAGCATTGCCACCGAGCACCCAATTACTCCCGCCAGTACTTCCATTTGAAAATGATCCGAAACCGCGAACCTGCTGGCCCTGATCCATTACTGACGGGGCTGCCATGACGGTCACACCTGCGGTAGAAGAAACTCCCCCATCATTTTCACTGAACGCCCCGGTCGTTGCAGGGTCGAGCGATCCACCTTGGGGATTGCGCGAGGCACTGGCGACATTACTAAATACAAAAGACTTCATAACACTCAAGTGAGATTGGCTTCTCGGAAATTAGCTTTTCTGTTTTGGTCGTCCCGTTGTCTGTTCTTTCCCCATCCCGACCCGATCCAATTTTAGCCGCGCACTGCTTCGTTGGGAGGGTATCTCCCAAATTAAAAAACCTACTCTCCCCCCCAATATAGTAATTCAAAATGGCAATTGCAAGCGATTGTTCTCCCCCGACAAAGAATTTGGGGCCCTGCTATCCCAAATTACCAAAAGAGCTCAAAATCCCCTGAATGAGCTCGTAATTTGACCATTTACCCACCCCTTGAGAGCCCTAGTGGGCTGCCGATGTGCCGTTCCCGACCCCAAAAAAAAGCAGGTGCTGCCAGGGGAGCTTATCGAATTCTCGCATTATTTTGTAGCCGGCTGGCTCCAGTTCTGACCTTACCTGCGCCTTTGTCATCTTGTGGAGCGGCTTAATTGGCACCTCGAGATCCTCCCCGCGAAACTCCGCCAAGACCAGTCGACCATCGGACGATAGGCTTTCTTTGATCTTTGCAAGCATGGCCTCGGGGTGTGAAAACTCGTGATAGACATCAATGCAAAGCACGACATCGATAACGCCCTTTGGCAGTTGCGGGTCGATTGCCGTGCCCAACACGGGCCTGATATTGGTTAAGTGATCATCGACGGCACGACGCGACAACAGACGGAGCATTTCGGGTTGGATATCAACCGCATAGACGAGGCCCTTGGGCCCAACCAACTTTGCCAACTCCAGCGTATAGAAGCCGTTGCCGCATCCCATGTCGCAGACAGTCTGCCCCGGTTGGATCGCCAAGGCCTCTAAGAGCATCCGGCAATCCTCCTCCCGCTGTCGGCTCTCACGGACCAACCACGGTGCACCTGTGTAGTGCATCGTCTGCGCGATTTCGCGGCCCATGTGATGCGTGGCTGGCTGCGGGATCTCGGACTCGCGATCAACGGCTCGATCAATAGCCTGCGGTTGATCAGCCACGGTCTGCGCTATGCTGTTGCCCTCGCAGACGAGCATCGTCAGGCCGGCAAGCCACCACACCCAACAGGGCACACAACTGTTTGTCAGGCTTTTCATAGCTGCCCTAAGGGGTGAGACGGACATTACCCTTGTCAGAGTATACGCTGCCTCTCACCCTGCCACAGAGTTGGCTTACGCTGCGGCAGATGTCGGAACCCGCATCAGCGGCGCACCAGCCGCATCAAAAAAACTGGCAATCGTCAGATCGCTACGAACGGCGAAGTCGGCCAGTTCATCGGCATCGACAAGAATCGTGCGGCCCGCTTCGATAGCCAAAACCCTCGCTCCGGCTGCCCGCAGCGATTTGAGCGTGCCAATGCCAATCGTGGGCATGTCAAACCGCAGGTCCTGCTGCGGCTTGGCCACTTTAACAACCACAATGCCGCCAGATGCACAGAGCCGGCCAGCCCGGCGGATGCATTCATCGGTGCCTTCAATCGCCTCTAGCGCCAAAGGCGCGCGATTTTTCACGACAACTGTCTGGCCGATGTCGTGCAAACCAAGCTCCTTAGCCAGCCTCCATCCAAAAGCCACATCCGCTTCTTCGGCAGTCGTCAGCGGACGGCCCGCCAACACTCCCCCTTCGGCCAGTAGCTCTGGGGCAAAGACGGTGGCCGGACAGATCCGCACGCCACCGGCGTCGAAGGCAGCAGTGATCGCCCGTAACAGCGAGTCGTCACGGTTGTCCCGGCGGCGGCTGATAAAGTGGGGCCAGAATGTCTTCAGCCCTCGCCAATCGGGCAGGTGGTGCAGCCAGGCATGGCGGCCAAAGAGCTTTGCTTTATGAATCTTGCCCGCCATCGTAGCGCGGGTGGCATTGTGACGGCGAAAGAATTCAATCGCATGGCCAATCTCCGCCACCCCAACGGTGCCATGCTCGTCGGCCAACGCTTGCAGCGTCGCATCGGTGTGGTCGCGGATCGAAAGAATTGCCGTACGACCGCCGCGTCGCTTGATCGCTTCGGCGACCGCAACTGGAAAGCGGCCCCAGCCGGCGATGATCCCGATCATTTCTCCGTGCAGGCTGCCTGAGGAGTTGTCTGTAAAGCTGTTCATGATCTGTTGGTTGCAGGCGTTGGTAATGGTTTCCAAAGAATCAATTCTATGCCACAAGCATCAGGCCACTGCAGCACCGGGGACAGTGTCGGATTGGCGGTCGCTTGGTGTGCGAGACTGTTGAGCCACCTCTTCAAGAGCCTCCATGCGGGACACTAACTGTTTGAGGAGTTTGCGCATTTCTGGGAGCTTGCTGATTGTGGCCAGTTGCACTTTACGCTCGCGCAACTCAATCGCTGGCTCACCCAGCACAGTCGTCCCTGGCTGCACATCGCACGAAACGCCCGATCTCGCTCCGAGCACCGCACGGTCACCGATATGCACATGATCGCGAACGCCGCACTGACCGGCCATCACGACCCAATCGCCAGTGGAAGTGCTGCCCGCCACTCCGACTTGTGAGCAGATCATGTTGTGTTGTCCAAGGCGACAATTGTGGGCGATCATCACCAAATTATCGATCTTTGTGCCGCTGCCAATCAGGGTTGGGCCATAGGTGCCTCGGTCGATTGTCGAGCCGGCGCCGATCTCCACATCGTCGCCTATTTCAACCCAACCCAGCTGCGCAGAAATGCTATAGCCGCCACTCGTGGGCTTATAGCCGAAGCCGTGTGCTCCCAGAACAGCATTGGCGTGGATCAGGCAGCGTGCCCCAATGATTGTATTTTCATAGAGAACCGCATTGGGGAAGACGATTGTGTCGACGCCGATCTGAGAGCCTGCTGCGATGCGGACGCCGGCGTGAATGATGGCGCCCGCTCCAATCTGAACGTCTGCACTAATCGTGGCCTGAGCATGGATCTGGGCGTCGCTAGCGACTCTGGCCGTACGGTCGACAACGGCCAGTGGACTGATCCCGATCGGATCGGCCACGCGATGGGGCCGAAAGAGTTGGATCACACTGGCAAATGCCGCGTGCACATCAGCCACTTCGATCGAAGGCCTGTCGAGCAGACCCGAGCCGACCGGCACAATGGCTGCCCCAGCTTTACTTTTAGCCAACTGAGGGAGTTTTTCGATCGAGTCAACGAGCGTAATATCCTCCGGGCCGGCGGTCTCAAGAGTGCACGCGCACCTAATCGCCATACTGAAATCACCGCGATTGGATCCGTCGTACCATTTGCCGCCAACATGGCTGGCAATTTTCTCAAGCGAAGTGATCATCGGCAAATCCTCTCGGCAGGTCAAAACTCTCACGGAGAGATAGTCTCAGCGTTATCAGGCGTGGGACACGGGAGAATAGGGATTTTGCGGACTCCGAGGCAAGGCGAATTACCGCTGCCAATCAGAGCATTACGCATTACGGATGAGCGGAGCCTTGCAGCGATTCAACTGATCGGTGCCAGCACTTCCACGGGGTTGCCCGACGGGTCGGCAACATAACAGCTCCGCGTGCCGTCCCGATGGCCTTTCAATGGGCCAAATTCCTCGGCCTTGGGATGAATAAAACCGATGTGCGGCGGATGCTGATCGGGGATCACCAGCGCCAGTTGTGTGTTGCTAAATAGTAATAACGCCCACGTGGCGTCCTGATAGCTGATGTCACAGCGGAAGTGCTTGCGATACCAGTTGACAGCCTCGGCGACATCGCGAACAGCGATGGCCACATGATGGATGGAATCCAGCGGCCCCAATGGATCGGCACTGGGCAGTTCACGGGACACAGTGGTGGTCATGTCAGTATTCCTTGAAAGGCGCCTGCGGAGAACAACAATGCTTCATTCTAGCCGCGAGAGCCAGACTGCAATCGAGCCGGCCTTTACGCGTTTTTGATCCCGTTTTGCGACGCATCGCGAAAACTGCGGAGCATCATCCCAATACCGGCTGCAACCATGCCGATCATCAGCAGGAGGTTGCTCGTTCTGATATTCAAAATAAACTGAATGCGGCTGAGAATCTCAATCACGATGATGGCGAGGCCCGTGTAAAAGAGCGCCCATCCCCATTTCATCCTCGCATCATAAAAGAGGAGCACGAGGCCGATGAAGATCGGCATAAAAACAATTCCCGTGCTCATGGCAGGCATTCCGCCGCCAAATGCGTTGCGGCTAAACACCCCAGAGAGCATCCCGACATCCTTAGTAACAACATGGACATTGCTGAGAAAAAACCAGAGTCCCGTGGCGGCTAGCACCATCCCGGCAAAGAAGAGCCCCGTGCCACCTGGGGTGCCTCCAGCGCCGCGAACAAGGCTCTCATGCATTGCTTGGACGGAGTCGATTCCTTGTTCGATATCTTGTCGCGATGGATGGGCCATAAGTTAACCTTTCTGGGCTACGCAGACGGCGATGGCGGTGGCCAGAAGGCGACCGCCAAAAGAATCGCACCGGCCAGCGCACACCCCAGCGGCACGAGGAACAGACCTCGAAAGTCGGTTACCCCAGCGGCAGAGTATTGAGTTTGCAGCAGCCACGGACAGACCGAATTGGCCACCAACGCCCCGATGCCAAGAATTTGAAAATTAAAGAGACCCTGCGCACTTGAGCGAATATCGCTGGGAAAATAGGCGTCGACAAAGATGTAGACGGTGGCAAAATAAAATGCGTAGCAGACGCCGTGGAGCACTTGAATCAAAATAATGATCGCGGCACTTTGAGGATAGAAAGCGTACACGGCAAACCTCGCGGCATGGCCGAGAATGCCAATGATCATCGTTGTGCGCCACCCCAGATTTTTGAGTGCTGCCCCTAGAAAAAACATCGTGAGAATCTCGGCGATCTGCCCGATACTCATCACAGGCATGATCCAGTTGCCAGGAATGCCGACCCCGCCTGCCTCGGGCGAAGCACCGAGGAAAGCACCCGTCCAATTAAAATAACAGTTGTGGACGAATGAATCGATGAATGTCACCAGCCAGAGCACCAAAATAAACGGGTGCTTGAGGAGTTTTATGGCTTCTAGCCAGGCCAGACCACCTTCGCCGGGCTTTGCCTTTCTGGCCGGAGTGTGCGGCAATAAAAAACTAAAACCCGCCAGTGTCAGCGAGGCAATGCCAGCCACGATAAATGTCCAGCGAGTGGCGGCCTTGGCTACGTCGCCTGTGAGCGGATGGGCTAAGGCAGCGCCAATCCAGGCCACAGCGCCCTGCGGTTGCGGATCCATGGCCCGCAAAAATTCCCAATCAACAAACAAAAACGTAAACGGCCAGGCGGCCAGAATCCAGCCAATCGTGCCTCCCATCCGCACAAGGCCAAACTCACGAGTGGCATCTTTCATGCTCGAAAAAGCGATCGCATTACTAATGGAGATGGTCGGTACATA
>QWQJ01000035.1 GCA_003670865.1 Planctomycetota bacterium
CAGGTCTGGATCATCGGCCAAGACCGTTCCAATGCCAACGGCGATGGCATCGATTCGCCCGCGTAAAGCGTGGACGATTCCTCGGGATTCCACCGATGAAATCCAGCGGTTGTCCGGCTGGCCTGTGGCCATGCAACCATCTAAGCTCATGGCCCACTTGGCAATCAGCCAAGGCTTTTTGTTCAACATAAGTTTTTGAAACGGGGCCGTTAACCGCCGGGCTTCATCTGCGTGAAGGCCTTGCTCTACGGTGATACCGGCGGCCCGAAGAGCCGCAATGCCGCTGCCATTGACGCTTTCAAAGGGGTCTTGTGTCGCCACCACCACGCGCGCAATGCCAGCTGCAATGATGGCGACTGTGCAAGGGGCCGTTTTGCCCCGATGGCAGCAGGGTTCCAGCGTTGCGTAGAGCGTGGCACCGCGAGCGAATGTGCCAGCAGACGCAAGCGCCATCACTTCGGCATGGTCCCCGCCATACTCCGCATGCCAGCCTTCGGCAACGATTTTTCGATGACCGTCCGGATCAAGAGTAGCGATCACCGCGCCCACCATCGGATTGGGCTCGACGCGTCCCTCGCCCCGCTCTGCGAGCTTGAGCGCTCGTAGCATGGCAGCAGAGTCAAACGCGTCAAAAGCCATCTCAAGAGTTCCGGCAGGAGTCGTCTAATTGTACGAGTGAATCGCGACGCTGACGGATCATGAGCCGGGCGTCCAAATTGCTTTCTTTTCGCCGGACGATCCACCCTGCTGGCTCCCTGGTGTCCAGATCCCGGGTGACTCTGGCTGCGATGAACGAGTAACTCCAGCAGGGCCAGCGATCGGCAATCCCGATCCCTGCCCCATGCCCGCCTGACTAGCCAGCGACGCTAAATCAAAGCCTGCTTCGGAAAGTACTTCGGCGAGGGCTTCGAGCACCTTCTGATCCCGCGAATGTTCGCGACGCAAGTGATCGAGCAACCGCACGATGCTCATTTGATCGCCTCGCTGCATGGCAATACGCAGTTCGGCTACGTCGACCATGCCGTCGCTCACCTTGAGTGTTTTAGCGATACCACGCATTTCAGCAATGATTTCTAATTTGCGATCGCTCAGGAGGGCTCGATCTTCCAGCAGACCAAGGGCTTCCCAGCGATCTTCGGGGCTTGTGTCGGTGCGGATCGTGATGGCCTCTGCTGCACGCTCGGCCGCTAAGTCGAAGCCGGCATTGAGGGCGGTGAGAAACAGCCCTCGCAGTTGGTCGAGATCGAGTGACTGCATGGCCACCCGGTGCCAACGCATCGGTGGTAATTCTTCAAGTGGCCTAAGCGATTCGAGAGTCGACGGCGGGGCAAGAGCTAATCGCTGTCGCATCGCGGCCCACGCATCAGCTGCATCCCGCCTTCGCGAAGTGGCTTCTCCTTCGATGATCAAGGCCTCTACGCGGCGAGCACCTGCTGGAAGTTGCACGGCCTCACGCGGTGTTTTACCTAATAATTCAGGCAGGGGCGTATCGGGCCAGACGGCCAGAAACCGCTGCCAGAGTGCGGCATCCTGCCGCAAAAGAAGGGCATCGATGGCGGGCAGATCGGTGACCGTTCCAGATTCTGGCGGAGACATGCGAAACTGTGCGGCCAAGAGCCAGTTGGTGGGTGTTGTGGCCGGCAGGCCTTCCCGTTCGGCCGTGGCCTGAAACGCACATCCCAGGAGCGGCTCCACAATCGTTCGGGCAGTGGCGACATCGGGCGCAAACCCCTGCAGCACAGCTTCAGGCTCGCGATCGGTTTGCCGACCAAAAATGAGCAGTGAGGCCAACAGTCGCGCATATCCAACCTGGGTCGCCTCAAACACACGCCACACCGAACGAGGTGGCGCTGTTCCTCTTGAAACCCATTCAGCGCGATCAAACTGGGCGGTCTCACACCATGGACTGTGTCGAAGTTTATCTTCTAACAATTCAATCGCAGCCGCGCTTCCCTCAATGGTTGGTAGCGTTGCCTGCGTCCGCTCAAATAAAATCTGCGGCGAGCGATCCTCATCGGTTTCTGTTTCTAAGCTTATTGCCCGGCCGGTGAGTTCCACGGCGTGATCGGAATCACCACTGATTGCACCGCTCGCCGCCAGTTCGGCAGCGGCCAGCCAGGCCTCCGATGCTTCAAATGGGCGGGCAAGCATTTCACAAAGAATGGCGATATTGGTCAACAACTGCCGACTTTTGCCAGCCACATCCTTTAGACTGCCAAAGGCTGACAAGCTCTCGGCTAGTTTCCAACTTTTAGCCAAGTCTATCGCCGCATCGAATGCTGGGCGATAGGCAGCGTCGGCCGGGGGCTCGAGGAGACGCATCTTGGTGCGGAGTGCAGCCGGCACACCCGATGAGCCGACAACCGAGACCAAAAGGCGTCTGTCTTCAGGACTTCCGATCGACTTGTCTCGCATCCATTCAACAATTCCCTGCGCAAAGCCCACGTGTCCGGCCTGAGCACTAGCCTGCACAAGGGTTGCCGCAATCTTTACCAGTTCAGGCGAGACGGTCTCAGCTGACGCAGTGCGGGACTTGTCAAAAAGGGATGCCGCTTCCTGGATATTACCAGTCATGGCAGCGGCGATGGCGGCGTGGCCGAGGGCCAGCGGATTATCGGGAAAGCCTTCCAAAAAAGTTCGGCTCGTAATGGCTGCTTCGGCAAATTGTTTGGTGGAGAGTTCTAGGTTTATGCGAGTGGCCAAGAGGCAGGGACGGTT
Organism: Planctomycetota bacterium; assembly: GCA_003670865.1. GTDB lineage: Bacteria > Planctomycetota > Planctomycetia > Pirellulales > UBA1268 > BAIKAL-G1-2R. Next base: position 2,719 of record QWQJ01000035.1, read on the forward strand.
TGGATACCGCTGTGATAACCGTTCCACCTGAACCAGGGCAGCGGAGATTTGATCGCCCTCCACGAGTCGATCAAGTTGTTCTAAGTCAGTGATCAAGTCTGCACAACAAAACTTAATTTTCTTGCCGGTGCCGCCTGGGCAAGGGGAATATGAGTCGAATGGCATGGGTCAATTGGCTCCTGTTTTCTACGGCAATGTACCAAAGCCAGCCAACGCTGAAAGCCGCGCACAAGAGCCCGGGCTATCGCGCGTGAATCGCCTTGATTTCCAGTGAGAATTGCTTCGAGGACGTCTTTCATCCATCTGGCCGTTGGAAGTGTTCCTGTCAAGTCGAGAGACCGCTGGAGAGACGCTCATTTGAGGAGGACGAGTTGCCTCTCGAGCGGCTACCCTGCATACTCCAATACTCGCGTCGGTTGGCGGCCAGCGCAAGCATCTTTCTCAGTTACCCTTTCGGTGCGTGCACTCGCGCAGCCTTTCACACGAGCGAATCCGTGCAGCAACCACGCATTCTGATTATCGACGCCGAAGGAAGCGGCGGGCTACCCTACGCCAGATTGATCGCACGGCTTCAGCCTATGGAGGTGCGAGTCGAAACATCAATTGACAAAGCACGTAGCAGTCTGGCAAGGGATGCGTGGGATCTGGGCATTGTGACGGCCAGACCAGGGACGACTGCTGAGGGTCTGTACGGCGAACTCACCGCATCAGACCCCCAGCTACCGATGATCGTCATTGATCCGCAGCCGAGCATCGCGACGGCAAGAGCCTGCTTGCAGGCGGGTGCGGGCGACTACCTCGACATCACTCGTGTCGAAACGGATTTAGAAGACGCGATGGTGCGACTGCTCTCGGCGTCCCGGCGCAAAGCCGCCGAAGCGGTGCTCAGACGCGCGGTTGAAAGGCCCTATTCGTTCGATGAGTTTTTGGGCGAGAGCCCGCCGATGCAAAACGTTTATTCAATCATCGATCGCATTGCAGGCAGTTCTGTTGACGTGCTTGTCACCGGTGAAACGGGCACTGGCAAGGAACTAGTTGCGCGGTCGATCCATCTGCGCAGCCGCCGATCGGCGGGCCCGTTTGTGCCGGTTGACTGCGGCGCGATTCCCGATTCGCTGCTTGAAAGTGAACTCTTTGGCCATGAAAAAGGCGCATTTACCGGTGCTGATTCCAGACGGATGGGGCTTGTGGAATGTGCTGATGGTGGCACGCTCTTTCTCGACGAGGTGGGAGAGTTACCGCTGTCAATGCAGGCAAAGCTGCTGCGAATGCTGCAAGAACGCCGCGTGCGACGCGTTGGCGCACGACAGGAAAACGCCGTCGATGTACGCGTAGTCGCAGCCACATCGCGAGACATCGTCAAGATGATTGATCGTGGGGAGTTTCGCCGCGATCTTTATTACAGGATCAATGTAGTGAGGATTGAGCTGCCGCCGCTGCGGTCTCGCGGCGATGATATCGGCCTGCTCGCGGAGTTTTTTTCCAACCGTGCCGCGCAGGAAATGGGTCGCCCTGCCAGTGGCCTGAGCACCGACGCCTATCAGGTGCTGAGAAACTACGACTGGCCGGGAAATGTGCGGGAATTACAAAATGCAGTGCGTCGGGCGATTGCACTGACGCAATCGAGCTTGGCAGGCGTCGACGACCTGCCGGACGAAGTGGTTGCATCCGCTCGTCGGAGTAGTGTTGAGGTGGGAGCGGTCGGTTTCTTTGCACAGCGGGCAGAGCAGATCGCCACGTTTGAGCGGCAGTATCTCCACGATCTGCTCACCCGAAATTCAGGCGATGTGTCGGCTGCTGCCCACCAGGCAAAGCTTCCGCGTGGCACGCTCTACAGACTGATGAAGGGGCACGCTCTCGACGGCGCGGCTTTTCGTCACGAGCGATAAAAGTGGTTTTAGAAAGTCGTCGTATCACGCCAGAGAGGTTGGAGGTGGCAAGGGACGTCTGGGCTGGAGGTAGGCTTTGGTGGCCCGGCAAAGACGGCTAGTCTTTGTTGAGCGGTTCAATCACCGCCGCATCGTCCAGTGGCACAATCCAGATGTTACGAAATCGGACGGGGCTGCCGTGGTCTTGCAAAAAGAGTGGCCCGGAGCCGGTTTCCAAGAGATGTTTTTCAACGCCTCGCAGATAGTCGGTGACGCCATGTTTATAGGGAATGTAGGGGGATCGTGGCTCTTTGAACTGAATGTTATCCTGGACTTTTTTACCGTTGAGCCATGCCGTGATTGAGCCCGCCTGAGTGATCTTTTTTTGGGCATTGCGACGCGGGGCGCGGAAGCGAATGTCGTACACCTGCCACTCTCCGACTGGCCTGGCAGCAGCCACGAGCGGCTTACCAAATCGATACAGGCTGCCTTCGTCTTGGTCGGTCGGGGGGTCGACTCCAAAGGAGTCGAATATTTGCATTTCGTAATGACCATGCAGGTAGAGACCACTGTTGCCCTGATGGACTGCCGTAGTCATAAACTCCGCGTGAATATCGGCATCGCGAAAAGAGATTGTCGATATGATGTGGTTGGCATGGCCGGGCGAAGTCTTTACCTCCATCGCTCCTTCTTTAATCGGCCAGTCGATCGGGCCGCCCGACATGCTGACAAATTGTGCTGTCACAAGAGTCGATGGTTCGCTCGGCTGAGTATCCAGCAGAACAATTGCATTTCGAGGAGCCCCCGCCGGCAACTGACTCTGGAGTGGATGAAACACATCCTCGACATCGACGGGATCCACGGCTCTTGTCAAGAGATGTTGATCGGCAAAGTCCGCGAAATGCTGCCAGTCGGATGGCAGAAGACTGTGCTTCCCTGTCCGCACGCGGTAGCCGATGTCGTGGCCGATTGGCATGTCGAGAGTAGGAAAAGCGACTGTTTCTAGACCCAATGTGCCAAACAGCTTCCACACCGGCCCGGCGGCACTGGCGGCTAGAAATTCACCGCGAGGATCAGCCCACCGGTCATCGCTGGCACTGGCCACATACAGCGGCCGCGGTGCGATCATCGCCAAGAGCGCGTGCTGGTCGCAGGGCAGTTCCATTTCGCGGTTGGCATAGGTGGCAAATGCGGGGCAGAACCAGTGCGGAAATTGTTTTGTGATCGAGGCCACCGTCTCGCCGTAGTTGCGGCGGGATAGGGCAGCGCCACCACAGCCGGACTGATTGGAAATCACGAGCGCGAAACGGTCGTCGCACGCTCCAGCCCAAAGAGCCGCTTTTCCGAGACGCGAATGGCCCACTACGATTACTTTTTTTGGATCCACTTCAGGCAGCGTAACCAACCAGTCAAGAACTCTCGAAAGCCCCCACGCCCACGCTGCAACGGCCCCTGGTTCATCTTCCGCAAGGTTAGGTCCAACCGGCCTGCCAAGCGATTTGAGCACGCTCTCGGACCGACCATCTGGGCGATCCGGAAAAAAATCATTGCAAGCCACCGTAGCCATGCCGTAACCGCGATTGAGCATTGCGGCAACGGGCCAAGACTGACCCCAAGACTGACCCTTGGGCGGGATCGCCGTTTCTGCCTCATTGCCGGCAAAGTTGAGGCTGAGAAAACATGGCGCAGGCATGTTTTTTTTTGGTAGCACAACAAGGATATCGACGGTTGGGGCATCTGCGGCTGTGCCCATACGAAGACGCGTTTCAATCCGCTCGGCGGGCACATCACCAGCGAGCGTCAGCGACGATCGCCGGGTAGAACCAACTTCCTGCACAACGACCGCAGGCAACTGCTTGCCATAAACAAACTTCTCTAACTGCCTCAGTTGATGTGGCCGCGATATTGTTTTCCACTGCGAAATGGTTTGAGCAGGTACAGCATCGGGCCCAGCGAGCACATCAGGCAGTGTGTACGGTCGCACCAGATCTTCAGCGTAGTTGGGCTCCTCAGCCATTGCTGCCGGCAATCGATCCAATGCCTGTGGCTGGTAGAGCGTCATTACGATCAAAAATATTCCCACCCTAAAGCCGACAAGCATTGGTTTCTCCTAGCCACGCGTTTCGGGAGCCATCAGCCCTGTTTGCTACGAGACCCTCGACGGAGCGAGTGTGCCGAGCATTCTGTCAAGGGAATCAGAGGTCTGATAGACGAGGGCTTCGGGGTAGAATCGATAGGGGTGGAAGTATTCAAATGTCACGAATCCACGATAGCCGATCGCATCAAGGGCATCCATAACAGCGGGCCAATGTGTGGTGCCGTCGAGTAAGGGACGAAAGGTTTCCAGCGAGTAGTCGGTGCCCTTCTTTGTGAACTCCTTGAAGTGGACATTTTGAATCCGCTTGCCCAGGATCGGGATCCAGTGTTCGGCGTTTTGAAACATGGAGATATTTCCAGTGTCAAAGTGGACTTTGACATGGCCGTTATCAAATCGATCGACAAAGGCATTCATTTCCATGGGGGTCATCAGGTAGCCGTTAAAGAAGATATTTTCAATATTCAGCGATACATTGAGCGTCTCTGCCTGCTTTGCCAAGACGCCAATCGCTTCAACGGCGCGAGCATCGCAAATGTCATTGGGCACCGGTTCGTGATCAGTTCTCCAAGGAATGTGCACGGCTCCCGGCACGACAAGGACATTTTCCACACCCATCTCATGAGCGGCCTTGGCGATCAGACCAGCGAGTTCCAAGCCTCGCTGTCGCTTTGCCAAGTCGTTGCTGGTGAGTGGGTAGGGCCAGAACAGAAAAGAACAGAGCCCGCTAATCGCGATGCCGATTCTGTCTGCCATTGCGCGGATCGCGACCAGATCCTTAACCGTTGCCTTGGGGGAGAGATCGTTTTCGAGGTCGTAGTTGAGTTCGATGCCATCAAAGCCGGCATTTTTCGCCAGTCGCATGCACTCTTCCAGCGTCATTCGCTCGGGATAGGGAAATGCCCAAAGATTGATCGACTTCTTCATCTCATAACGCTTGGGCGATGCGCGGCGATCGTCGGGCGTCAAGGGCAAAGCGGCGTCAGCAACCGAGACCGAACGAGTGCCCGTTGCTATCACAGCAGCGCCACCTAGCACGGCCAAGCCGGATTTTAAGGCATCGCGACGCGCGACTTTCTTGTTTTGGCCCAGCGGAACCGAGAAGGGAGTCTGTTCAGTCATGGCAAATTACCCCGAAGATTAAAAAAAGATGGACCCGACTGTGTGGGCAGAGGTTACTGTTTTGATGTGACCTTCGGGCGTTCCCATGTCTGGCCAATCTTGTATCGCTTAGCGCGTTCAAGTGATTCGGCGTTTTTGCTCGTGGCCAGCACTATGTCGAGCGCTTTGTCAAACTCTAGTTTGTTGGGCTCGCGCAGGTCGCGGTGGTGGGCGAGTTCCACGATGCTCCCGCAGGCTTTTTCGGAAGTGACTGGATTTTCCACGAAAGGGAGGAGAAACCGCAAGGTTTCAATCGTGCGGATGGCACGAGCCCGCTCGATCACGCGATTTCGGTCATCATTTTCTTGGCAGAGCAACAGCGTTTTTTCAAGTAGGGCGAGGCGTTCCTGATTGGGCCGCTCGTCAGGCAATGGCGCCACGCGAATCAGAGCAGCCAGCAGCATGGCACGCGTGGCCGGCAGGTCTGCCTGCTGAAACAATTCCAAAAGTCGTGGCACAATCGATGCATTAGGCCAATTACACAAGGCCCGCAGGCCAGACTGTTGCTTCCCAGCATCGCTGTCCTTAATCCATGTCTCTACAATCTGAAGGGAGTCTGGCCCGCCAACGCGGCCGAGTGTCCCCACGATAACGGCCGCATCGGCGGCAGCGAGCCCTTGCATGGCTTGAATCAGCGGTGCGGCTTGTGCAGTCACATCTGGATTTCGTAAGCAAGCACTCACGATTGCTCGCTCTGCTTCGTCGCGTTCCCGACCAGTCTCTGCCCGAAGCACTCCGCAGACCATGCCCGCCACCTGCTCGGGACCAGCAATTTTACTGAGGGCTCGCATGGCAGCAGTCCGCACGATCGCATCTTTGTTCACTGCGGCTTGAATCATCACCGGCATGGTGGTCGTTTCACGCCTGTCGGCCAATATTTCCAGCAAATCGCTTTGCAACTCGGCCGAGCATGTAGGCAACACGGCAAGAATAGCGTTTGCTATTTCTGTGCCTTGCAACTGTTTGAGGCTGATGTGCGAGGCTGTGCGCTCTCGCTGAGAAGCCGATAAACTCTTGACAAGCACGGGCACATCGGCCGCCTCTCCGAGGGTTCCGAAAGCCCGCAGGATTGCCTCCCGAATCGCTTCATTCTGGGTCATTGAGATGAGTGTGATCAGGGCAGGTCGCGCTTCCCGATCACCCCGGTCGGCCAGCGCGCTGAGCAAACCAATTTGTGACTCTGGCGAGAGCTTTGGAAGCAGGGCTGCAAAATGCCTGGTGGCTTCCGCACTTTTTGCGCCGCTACGAACACTCTCAAACCCCACGGCCCGAAAGTCTTTGTCCTCACCAGAAATCAAGTCGGCGACCATCTTGATCAGTTCGTCTTGCTGGTTATCGTCAGCAACTGCCAGTCGCCAATCAAGCAGCATGATCGCCAGCACAATTGCCACGAGGGCAATCACGATCCGGTGGCAATTCAATCGGTATTGAGGGTTTCGCTTGACCACGGCTAACACTTTGGTGACCAACGCAACCGATTCTAACGCTTCTGTTCGAGGCATGTTTGAATACCACGAGTGGCAGCCAAGCGGATCAATTTCGGATTGGATTCCCCTACAAGAAGCATGTAGATCGCCCGTGCATCCTCCATTTTACCTTGAGCCAGGAACGCCTCGGCACAGGCCAAACGTGAATCAATAACTATAGACATAGCAGCAGCAATAGGCTTGGCAGCGGCTAGGGCCTTGGCAGCTTCTGGTGTACGGATTGAGCCGAGCGCTGCGGCAGCAGCAGCGGCAACTTTGGAATCGGCATCCCCTAGGGCTGCGGCTATCTGCGTTACGCTCGCAGCATCGCCTCGGTTTCCCAGCGAAGAGAGAACACCAACCTTTAAATCGCCGCTGACCGTGGCAAGGGCTGCTCGAAGAGCATCGGCGGCTTGGACTGACGGAATGCGCTCCAGAGCAAACCGTGCCATATGCGAAAGCTCTTCTTTCGCTAGGAGCGTGGCCAAACTCGGCACAGAGGCGGTTGAACCGATCACTGCGAGTGCCCGGCAGACATAATCTTTTGCATCACGCGAGACATCCGATTCAAGAACGGCAATCAAGCGTGCCTCGAGCGCCGCACGTGCAGCGGCATCACTGGAGGTTGAAACAATTGCGTCTTCGATCGGCTGCAAAGCATTTTTGTCCGCGCCCCAGTTGTAGGCCTTCAATGCTTCACAGGCTGAATCTAATTTCGCTGCGTCGTCTGCCATGTTTTTACTCACTGAAAAAGGAACTGATGAGAAACAGGATGCAAAAAGAACGATTGCTAGGCATTGTCACTATGCCCAGCACGGTACAAGGGTTATTTACGAAAGAAACCAGGGCTGACGACGGGCACGATCGACCATCCGTCCGGCCTCTTCATCACCTGGAAATTGCTGGGTGGCCGCGTCCCACTTCACCGTTCGCTGGAGTCGATAGGCGATTGTCAGCAAATGAAGCGCAACCATTGTATTGACGCCGAGTTCGATGTCTCGGAAGGGTTTTTCGCGGGTCTTCACGCAGTGAATAAAGTCACCGTGAATGCCTCCTCCTCCCTTGTAGCCCGGAGCAGGCTTGGGGTCGCGTTTGACGCCGTCGCCGTGGATCTGGATCTTGCCTCCATCAATCTGTGGGCCCTCCGGCTTGAGTTGATCGGGGCGGCGGTGGTGAATCTCAAGACCATTGGGATAGGTCAGTGTTACATACGCCCCGAGTTGGCCATCAGCCTTATGAAATACGGCTGCAGTGGGCTGCAATTCACAGACGTCGCTGGCAAATGTAGCACCCCCGAAGAGGTGAGCGCCCCAATCAGTGAGACTGCCTCCAGAGTAATCGACATACGACCGCCAACTGTTGCCGCCAGTGCCAAAATTACCATCGCAGCGGCCTGAGTTATAGGGCTGCCATGGGGCTGGACCGAGCCACATTTCCCAGTCAATATCAGCGGGAGTTTCCTGCGCGGGCAGGTTGCACAGCTGCGAAAGAGGACCGAAATCTCGAACGTTGACCGACTTGATTGCCCCGAGTTCTCCGTTCCAGCATGGGCCAACAAGGTTGTTAAAATCTTCGCGGACGCGTTGGCTGCCACCGGAAACAATCCGGCTGTAGCGACGAGCGGCGGCGATCATTAAGGGACCCTCCCGCAGCGTAAGCGTTTCTGGCTTTTGACAGTAGGCATCCTTGCCCGCACGACATGCCTCGATGACCATGATCGCATGCCAGTGGTCGGGTGTACCGATGTGAACTGCATCGATGTCGTCGCGAGCGAGTAATTCGCGAAAGTCGTTGTAGGCTGCGCAGTCACTGTTTTTGTTGCGTCCGTTAACACGGTCCTTTGCGCCGTCACGCCATTTTTTCCGGACGTCGCAAACAGCGACATACTGAACATCACCACGGCCTAAAAAGGCACCCTGATCTCCACCGCCTTGATTGCCAATTCCAATGCCGCCCATCACAATTCTGTCGCTGGCTGGAGGGGTTGTATCGTCTCCAAGAGCCTTTGAAGTGATGATGTATGGGGCTGCAAAGACCCCCGTTACTGCAGCACCGGTGGCTGTTTTAAGAAATTCGCGACGCGTGCTCGATGTACCGTGGTTCATATTGTCTTTTCTCCGTTTGCTCGGTCGATTCTGACTGCCAACGCCATTCTGTTTTGTCGTTCCCAACCGCTGTCATAGGTCTCTGGGAGTTCCAGCGATTGAATCGCGTGAAGATTAGCCGTTCGGTGTGTAAAACGCAAGCAACAAGGGCCTTTCTCGGCGTCGCGGAGCGCGTTCATTTCGTGAACGCGCCTCAATGCCGAGACAGACTAAAAATCGACGAGGAGCCTAAAAAGTGGCTCCAGGCGTTTCACATGTGTCACACTCTCAATTGTCGACGACGATTTTACCGCCATTTTATATCAAATCGTATCTGGCACGCCATTCGCACTGCCTTAGCCATGTGAGTCGTTTGCATAAACGCCCTGCGGCAAGTTGATCAAAGTGATCAACTCCGCAGTGAAATCGGTCTAGGACGTCGGCGGACCGGCCTTGGCACGAGCGTTACGTCATATCTTTTCAACAGAGAAAGAGAATTGAATCATGAAGAAAATCGAAGCAATCATCCGGCATTTCAAACTGGAAGAAGTGAAAGATGCCCTCAATGCACTCGGCGTGAAGGGCATGACCGTGACGGAGGTGCGTGGCTTTGGTCGTCAAAAGGGGCACACGGAGACCTATCGGGGCGCAGAATACTCGGTCGACTTTCTGCCGAAGGTCAAGATTGAGGTTGTTGTCGATGACGACGAGTCGCAGGCCGTCATTAGTAAGATCATGACAACGGCCCGAACTGGCCAAGTGGGTGACGGCAAGATCTTTGTCACAAATCTGGCCGATGTTATCCGCATCCGCACCGGTGAAACGGCAGCGGCGGCGATCTAAGCAGCGGCGGCGATCGAGCCAGCGGCACGAACGCCTGAGTGCAGCGATCTGATTTTCCTAGGGCATTAGCGGCCGAGTCATCTCAGCCGGAATCACCCATTGATCGTACTGCTCGGGCGTGACATAACCCAGCGCCACGGCGGCATCCTTAAGGCTTGTGCCGTCGTGGTGCGCTTGCTTGGCAATGGTTGCCGACTTTTCGTAGCCGATGTGGGGGTTGAGTGCCGTCGCAAGCATGAGTGATTCGTTGAGGTTGTGCTGAATCCTTACCATGTTTGGCTGAATGCCGATGGCACAGTGAATCCGCATCGAATCGCAGGCATCGGCCATCAGTTCAGCCGACTCCAAGACATTGTGGATCATCACGGGCTTGTAGACATTCAACTGAAAATTACCCTGTGAACCGGCGAACGCCACGGTTGCATCGTTGCCAAACACCTGTGCACAAACCATCGTCATTGCCTCACACTGAGTTGGATTGACTTTGCCCGGCATGATCGAACTGCCAGGTTCATTTTCGGGAATCGATATTTCACCGATGCCGCAGCGTGGCCCCGAAGCCAGCCAGCGAATGTCGTTGGCGATTTTGAACAGTGTCATCGCCAATCCTCGCTCAGTAGCACTGATCTCCACAAGCGCATCATGGGCCGAAAGGGCAGCAAACTTATTGGCCGCCGACACAAATGGATGGCCGGTTTCTTGGGCGATACAGTGCGCGGCCACCTCGCCAAACCGGGGGTGAGCATTGAGGCCTGTGCCAACAGCGGTGCCGCCAATTGCCAGATCATAAAGGCCGGGGAGAGAGCGTTCAAAGGACTGAATACGGTCATCGAGTTGGGACCTCCAAGCCGATATTTCCTGGCCAAGCGTGATCGGCGTGGCATCCTGCAGATGCGTGCGGCCAATCTTTACGACCGAGGCATAGCGACTCTCCAGATCAGCAAACAGATCTCGTAGGGATCGCACCGCCGGCAGCAGTCGATCGTGGATCAATTCCACGGCAGCGATGTGCATGGCGGTTGGGAAGGTGTCGTTTGACGATTGCCCTCGATTGACATCGTCGTTGGGATGCACGGGCGACTTTGAGCCCATTTGGCCGCCCGCCATTTCAATGGCGCGATTGGATATTACTTCGTTGGCGTTCATGTTGGACTGCGTGCCACTGCCTGTTTGAAAGACTACCAACGGAAAGTGGTCGTCGAGCGTGCCGGCGATCACCTCGTCGGCCGCCCGTACGATGAGCTTCACGGTTGCCGGTGGCAGTTGTTTGAGTTCGCCGTTGGCCAAGGCCGCAGATTTTTTCAAAATGCCAAGTGCCTTTTTGATGGTGCGGCCCCACTGAAAGCGTTGAACACCGATTTTAAAATTGTCGCGAGATCGTTCTGTCTGGGCCCCCCAATAACGATCGGCGGGAACATTGACATTCCCCATACTGTCACTTTCGACGCGAAACGCTGGTGGTTGGATCAACATGGCGTGGCAGGCCTTTTTAAGGAAAAGAAAGAGGGCGGGCTTGAGACCTCTTTTATTCTAACGAACGCGGGTCTTTCGCTCGGGTGTGGCTGGCTCTGCAGCCGTGGCAGTTGGCGAGGGCTCACGCTTACCGATTGCGATCGCCAGCCAGCCATCAGTGCAGACAGCCTGCAGGGCGCGCATCTCAGCGATGCGAGGATGCGCGACGATCTTTTCTGGAAGCAGTGGAATGGCGCGATCCTTGGGAAAAAGTTTTCCGAAGATTGTCCGTAGGGCAATCTCCATGCGTCCTTGATGACCGGGGCCGCTGATCTGCACCGGCCCCTCACGCTCCAAAAACACTTGCGGACCAGAAGACGTGGGTTTGTAGGCGACGTGAGCCACGATGTCGTACCAGTTGCGGCGACCACTCTCCAAGCTCTCGATTGAGACATGCACATGCATCAGACCATCGCGACATTCGATCCGCAGTGGCCGCGACTTGGTAAAAGTTACGGCGACTCCCTCAGGCAGGTCTGGCGGGATCGGCTGTTCGATCCCGAGTCGCTTAAAGACCACTCGTACAAGTTCCTCCAGCGACAATCGCCGGCCGGCCAAGTCAAGTCGCTCAAAGGCATTGTTGAGTGACGACTCATGCATCTGGACGCTACATTGAGAGTCGGAGGGGGCCCGTGGGCGAGGCGTGTGAGCAGCCAACTGATTATCGGCGGCCAGTCGCAAGCGAACGGTTGCCACTGTAGCAGTGGTTTCCATTGCCACGGCAGTCGGCTCAAGCCCGAGTTGCGTAAGCGGTTGCCAGAGTTTTGTTCGCACACGCTCGCTGAATTCGATAAACTTTGGTTCCGCCTGTTCGTCCACTTCCCGGCAGGCGCGGGAAATGATTTTGTCGGTCACCTCACGATTGAGTTCTGGAAGGCTTCCCTCGTGCTGGCTCTTGACGATTGAGCGCACCACCGATCGCATGACAGGCACGGAGTCAAAACTCGTTTGGATCGTGTCGAGGTGAGAGCGATTGGAAGCAACGCCCACAGCATCGCCGAAGAGCAGGCCTTGCGAGGACAGTTTAAATGGCTTGAGCACCGTAAATGCCGAGGCGCCGCTGGCCGTAACCGCCACCGGTCCAGATTCTGTGATCGTGCGGGAGGCAATGTCGCCGTGCACTTCCAGCTCAAAGCAGATTTCATCGGAGTCGGGAGTAAGTCGTACGGCTGTCGTCTGTTCGACGGTGCGAGTTCCCCGCACTTTTCGACCCAACACCACTTCCGACATCGGTCCGGTTTGAATGGTGGCCTCGGGTAGAAGTTGCTTGCAGAAGTTTTCGTGGACGGCAATGCGCACATTGGGGGCGAGATAATGGTCGCCGACCGATTTGGCAATGGCCTTGGCTCCGGTGAGCGGAGAGGCAGACACGGCGGCAAGTGATGCTTTGACGGACACCGCCTCGGCTGGGGCCAAGGTCTGCTCAAAGCGTTCGAGCGCATCGAGCAGCATGGCCACTTCGGATTCAATGACACCACCGGCGAGAGAGGCGGGTAAGTGACTGGCAGCGGCTGAGTCGGGTGGACTGGCAAAGAGTGCGCTGGCAGTTCGCCAGACAGCGACTCGTCGCGACAGCGCCAAGGCCGTTCGTCTGGTGCTCGATGCGATACTGACATCGCTTGTACTATCGGCTAAGGTCATGCCGGAGTGAACCGACTCGTCGAGCGATACCAAAGCCATATCGGATGCTGCGTCGGGTGGGCCTTGTGTTGCTAAGACACGATCGAGCTTGTCGCGAGTCTGCTTGGCCCACTCGTCGGCGGCGGCATACAACGGGTTAGAGCGAGTTGTGCTGGAGAGTTTTTCAAGCTGCCCAATCAGCGTGGTGGGCTGAGGCCACACTCGAATACTTGGGATCGTCGCGGGGGCTGGAGCAGACGGTTGGGCGCGGGCAAGCAGGCGGTCTTTTGTGCGGAGGCGCTCAAGGATTCTGCCGCCGAGGGGGCCTGTGGCATGATCGCCCGGAATGCTCTTGGGCATGCCCTCGTCCTGTCCATCCCCCGACCGAATCTCGCCTAGACGCCCCGAAAAAAGTTTGAGTCGGGAGATCGCTTCCGACTTTGGTAAAGCGATGGTCGGGGCATCCGACCAATTCAGACTATCGAGATCTTCACCCGATTCGTGTGGCACCGGCGCTGCCCCGAGGGATTGCATAGCACTGGACGCCGCCGGGACAGGCAGAGATGCGGGGGTCGATTCATCGGCGGCAGGCGCGTTTAAAACCAATGGAGATGGCACGATCGCCTGCCTGCGCACGACGAGATCACGGAGCGAATTAGGAGCCTGAGTCGAGGGGACTGGCTGTGGGACTGACGCAGGGTGCTCAACAGCAGGGGTCGGAGCATTGGTTGGCTGTGGAATGGGTAGCGTCTGTGAGGCAATTCTCACGCTTTGAAATCCATCTGTCTGCTGTAAGGCCAAACGCTCAGGTGGCTGTGCCGCCAGCACTGCAGCCATATGCGACAGGTCTCCGACACCCCGATTGCGTGGCGTCTGGTCTTTGGGCGGCATTTCTTGATAGAGCGAAGAAGGCGTGGCTGCCGCAGAGCGTGGGCCTTCGTTGAGGGTAAGCAGCGGGTTTGCATTCACGGCGATACCTGGAAAAACCTCAATCGCATCGACAAACGCTTCAGTCTTCGCGGCGGGAATGAGGACTGGTCCATCGAGACCAAAAAATGGCTCTGGCAATGGGTCCCAAGCCGTCGGCACGCAGATAAACGCCGCCAACAATGTGCCGGCAATAAAGGAGACCGATAAGACAGCGACCCCGCCAATCCGTTTTTGAGACATGCATCGCCCCTGCAAATTTCAGCTTTTCAAGCCTCGAGTGCGGCCGATGGCCCCCGCAGGCCTACGACCCGTATAGATGGATCGACAGGCAGGACCCGAAAACTCAAACACTGGCCTATCCATCCGTCAGGGCTTGACAAAGCGTACGAATAGGGGAGGAAAATGGCGTCGGGCAGCCCTCGTTTCAAGTCCGAATAACGCCCCATCGCTTCAAGACGGCGGCAGCCAATCGGGGGCACTAAGCCTCGGAAGGTCGCCGAATGGCCACCTTGGGAATGGCGAGTATCGAAGAGCCAAAGCCGTTTGGTATTGTACGAGACCCAGATTTCTCTCGCAGCGTTGTGCCTCAAAGGCCTCTCTTCCATGCTCGAAATTATCAACCAACGCACTGCAGTGCCTTTCACGACGGCTGACGGCTCGACCATCCGGGAACTTCTGGCCCACCGCAATTCTTCGATTCGTCAGCAGAGTCTGGCTGAAGCGCGGCTTGCCCCAGGCCAGTCGACGACTCCTCACCACCACAAAGTCACCGAGGAGATTTACTACATTCTCAACGGCACGGCAGAAATGACTCTCAACAGCGACACGCAAGTCGTTGGCCCAGGGGATGCGATTGCCATTCCACCGAACGCTCGCCACACCATAAAAAATACTGGACGTGAAGAACTCGTCTTTCTTTGCACCTGCGCTCCTGGTTACGAACCTTCCGACACATTCCTCGAAAATCATTCCTCGCACATCACCCCAGATCTCTCCTAGCAAGAACGACGCGACTCCTTCAATGCCTCCACCCGATGCTTTTTCCAGTGTCCTTCTCACCGAAGGCATTGTCAGCGCCGCTCAACTTGCCGAGGCCCTGCGCGTCTCTGCCGGCTCCGGTAAGAAAGTGCACGACGAAGTTGTAAGGCTCGGTTATGCGACTGGCGAAAAAGTGATGAAGGCTCTTGCCAAAGCTCATCGACTCAAGTTTATTGATCTCGCCGAAATCACTGTGCCTCAGCAGGTCATCGATCTTTTGCCCGAAAGCGTGGCTCGGGAAAACACGATTTTTGCAGTGGCAGAGAAGGGAACCGCGCTGCAGATTGCGACGTGTGATCCCACTGACATCGACACACAGGACAAACTGCGGTTCATTCTCAATCGTGATGTCGAGTCAGTTTTAGCTTTGCGGGAGCAGATCGTCGAAGCCATCAACCGTCATTACGGCACGGGTGACGGCGAGAGCGCCGACTCGATGCTGCAAGAATTTACCGACACGGCCATCGATTTTACTGAAACGGCCGTCGAGCAGGCTGCAGCAGCCACTACCGAAGACACATCCGACGCCCCGGTCGTGAAGCTCGTCAATCTCATCATCACAGAGGCTGTTCAACTCCGTGCCAGCGACATTCATATCGAGCCATTTGAAGATCGGGTGAGAATTCGTTACCGGATTGACGGTCGGTTGGTCGAACGTGATAACCCCCCGCGTCGGTTGCTCGGGGCGATCCTCTCCCGCATTAAGATTCTTTCCAAGCTGGATATCGCGGAACGCCGCCGACCGCAGGACGGGCGCATCAAACTGACAGCTGACGGCAAAGATTACGACTTGCGTGTCAGCGTGCTCCCCACCAACCACGGTCAGTCGGTGGTGATGAGAATTCTAGACAAAGACAATATTAAAGTCGGCATTCGCCAACTCGGCCTGTCAGAGAATGACTTTCGTTCATTTAAGAACCTGATCCGTCGCCCCAACGGAATCATCCTCGTGACTGGCCCGACCGGCTCTGGAAAAACCACAACTCTCTACGCTTCGCTCAACGAGCTCAACCGCCCCGATACAAAGATCATCACGGCAGAAGACCCCGTGGAGTACTACTTGGCGGGCATTAACCAAGTAGAGGTGCGGCATCAGATCGGCCTCGACTTTGCGAGAGTCATTCGCTCCATGCTCCGGCAGGCGCCCAATGTGATCTTGGTGGGCGAAATGCGCGACACGGAAACTGCGCAGATGGGAATCCAAGCCTCGCTGACGGGGCATTTAGTCTTCAGTACGCTCCACACCAACGACGCCCCGGGGGCGATCACCCGCATGATCGACATGGGAGTGCCAGCGTATCTCGTGGCTTCCAGCGTAATTGCCGTACTGGCCCAGCGGTTAGTCCGCGTCAATTGCACGAAGTGCAAACAGCCCTACCAACCGCTGGACACACAGATTGAAGCGGCTGGCATCACTCCTGAAATGCTCAAAGGCGCAACCTTTATGAAGGGCCGCGGCTGTTCGCACTGTCAAAAATCGGGCTACAAGGGCCGGTTGGGCATCTTTGAAATGATGGTTATGACGAGCAAACTGCGGGAGTTGGCCTTTCAAGGTGCTCCCACACAGGATATTCGCCGGGCTGCAGTAAGCCAGGGCATGCGGGTAATGTTCAACGACGGGGTCCTCAAGGTGCTCCGCGGAATAACGACTTTCGACGAGGTTTTTCGCGTTTCCAAGCGGGCTGAGGAGTAGCCTTACAAGGGGAGCAACAGGGAGTCCGTGAGACTTTTAAAAAATAATTTTGTGCCCGTGACTTTTTTGTCGATAAAGCGCATACTATTAGCGGTGCGATTGCCAGCCGTCAGGGGCCTGAGGCGAATCGCTCCTCGAGCCAGTGATCCGTGAGCGGCTTTTCTTTTTCCCCTGAACATTCTTTTTCGCCAGCAAATGCTCGGCGTTCGGCTGGAAGTTTACCCGCCGAAGTCCAACGGCCGAAGTTTGATTCGCCGGGAAGGTGCTGCGCGTTTGGGGATCACGCGAAGTCTCTTGTTGGTCCACCGCATCAGCATTCTCTCAGATATACTCAGATTCTAGGGAGGGCCTTGCGGTTTTCCGGTGTTTCCCATGTCACAGGTCTTCATCCCATGAATACGAATACCGCGGTACCCTCTCCATTGGTCGTCCAGATCGAGAAGCTCCTCAAAGTTGCCATCGATAACAACGCCAGCGAATTGCGACTCTCGGGGGGCGCCGCCCCGATGCTTCGCATTGATGACAAACTACGGCCGTTAAAAATCAATAAGGCGATCTCGGCAGAGGAAGTGCAGGCCATGGTGGCAGCGCTGTTACCACCGGGGGCCGACGATGCCGATTTTTTCTTTGCCACGTCGCTTGGCCGCTATCGGGGTCTTCTTCGTGACGTTTCTGGCACGCAGGTGCTTGTGTTCCAGCCTGCCCCTGAACCGCCGCCAGACAAACTTCTCGGCGACACATTCACTGAGACTGACGCCCCGCTTGAACTCGACATTCAAGCCGATGATTCGGCTGACGATCAAGCTGACAAAAGCACAGGCAAGGGATCGGCCTTCGCCATGCCGGCAGTCGCAAGTGGCACGATTCAGATCGATAAACTCCTGAACGCGGCCGTGAAAAATGGCGTCAGTGACATTCACATCACAGTGGGTTTGCCTCCTGTTTTCCGCATCGACGGCCACATGAAGTCGCAGCCAACAAAGGTGCTAACCGCCGACGACACCAACGGCCTGATGAAGGCGATCACTCCCGAGCGTTGCCAAGCAGAACTCGCCGAAGTGGGCGGTTGCGACTTCGGCTTCGCATTTGGCGATATGGCCCGTTTCCGCGTCAGTGTGTTCAAGCAGCGAGGTAATATTGCAATGGTGCTGCGGCAGATTCCCAACAAAATGCTCACGCCGGAACAACTCGGCGTGCCCGCCGTCTGCAAAAAACTAGCCACGCGACCGCGGGGACTTTTTCTCGTCACTGGCCCGACCGGTTCCGGCAAGAGTACAACGCTTGCCAGTCTGATCAATTACATCAACGAAAACTATGACCACCATATCATCACAATCGAAGACCCAATCGAGTTTTATCACCAGTCAAAAAAGAGTACGGTCAACCAACGCGAAATCGGCAATGATGTGCCCAGCTTTTCCGAAGCCCTGCGCCGTGCGTTGCGGCAGGACCCCGATGTGATCTTGGTGGGTGAGTTGCGGGATCTGGAAACAATCGAGGCGGCGATTTCTGCGGCTGAAACGGGCCACGTTGTTTTTGGCACGCTGCACACAACGGGAGCCCAAGGCACGGTCAACCGCATCATCGATGCCTTTCCCACGAATCAGCAAGAACAGGTGCGCACGCAACTCTCGACGGCCATCATCGGAGTGGTCTCGCAGGCCCTGCTGCCGAAGATCGGCGGCGGACGAGTGGCGGCCTATGAGATTCTTGTCTGCACGCCGGCCATCGGTAATCTGATACGCGAAAATAAAACGTTTCGCATCAACTCTGCGATTCAAACCGGCACCAAACTCGGCATGCAGCTTCTCGACGATAGCCTCTTCAAGCTTTGGAGCGAGAAGAAGGTGACGGAGGAAGATGTGCTCGCCAAATCGCAAAACCCCGACGAACTCGCCAAACGCATCGCCAACGCTAAACGCGGCATTTTTGAAGACGAAGAAGATGTGTCCCGTAAAGCCAAGGAGATGGGTTAGCAACTTTCTCAGTTACCGTTCACGCACACAGACCACAGGCAACGACACGCACTCACTTAATGGAACGCATGGGGCAGGGCTTCCTGTCAAAAGACAATGGCAATGAAACGCCTCGGAAAAATCCTTATTGATCTAGGCCTCGTGGACGAGACTCAACTCGCCTCGATGCTTGAAGAACAGTCGAACCGGGGCGGCGAACTGCTTGGCAAGGTGGGTCTCTCGCTCGGTTTCTTTACAGACGAGCAACTCGGCGAAGCCTTGGCCGAACAATGGGGCACGACATTTGTCACGCTCTACGATCGCCCGCCAGCGCCAGCCGTGCTCAAACTTATCAGCGAGCCGATGGCACAGCTCTACCGCATCATTCCCTTAGAGCTCGCAGGCAACCGGCTCACGGTAGCCTCGGCCGATCCTCAAAAGATTCAAATAGCGGATGAATTACGGACATTTCTGGGCTACGACATCCACATCTGCGTGGCCACCGAGCCAGAGATTCAAAAGGCTATCGAGAAGTCCTACTCCTCCCACAACGAGAGCGTTGAATCGATTGTTGACGATCTTCAATCCGACAATGTTTTGGCTGCTCAAGCCGCTGCTGTCGGCCGTGAGGGGCCGACCGATCTGACAAGCGTAGAGGCTCTTGCCGAAAGTGCCCCGGTGCGAAAACTCTTAAATATGGTCCTCTTGATGGCAATTCGTGACGGTGCCAGCGATATCCATTTTGAGCCTTTTGAACATGAATTCCGCATTCGCCTCAAGGCCGATGGCGTCTTACAGGAAATGGTGCCGCCGCCCAAGCACCTCGCTTTTGCGATCACGACCCGGATCAAGGTGATGGCAAATCTCGACATCGCCGAGCGGCGATTGCCGCAAGACGGTCGCATCGAATTGAATGTTGGAGGCCACCCGGTTGACCTCCGAGTCAGCGTGCTGCCCACCTTGTTTGGTGAGAGCGTTGTCATGCGGGTTCTGGATCGAGGGGTTGTGTCACTTGATTTAGAAAAAGTGGGAATGGAGCAGCAGTTGCTCCGGCAGTTTCGCGAGGTGATCATTCGGCCCAACGGCATTGTGCTGGTGACAGGCCCCACGGGCTCTGGCAAGACGACCACGCTCTACTCAGCGCTTTCAGAACTCAATACGATCGACGACAAGTTGATTACGACTGAGGACCCGGTCGAGTACGACATCGACGGCATCATACAGGTGCCGATTGATGCAGAAATTGGCAATACGTTTGCTGCCTGCCTGCGGGCCATTCTTCGTCAGGACCCCGATCGGATTCTGGTCGGCGAAATCCGTGATGTGGAAACGGCTGAGATCGCCGTGCAAGCTTCGCTCACGGGACACATGGTGTTTTCAACACTCCATACCAATGACGCCCCCTCCACAGTCACGCGTCTTCGCGATATGGGAGTGCCCCCCTTTCTGATCACGGCCACCGTTGAGGCAATCTTAGCTCAGCGACTCGTGCGGCGAATCTGCGTTGACTGCCGAGAGGAAATCGTACCTGGGGCCGATGTGCTTGCAGACCTCGACCTGACAACAGATCAGACATTCGGCAAGAAGTTTTATCGGGGCAAGGGCTGTCCAAAGTGTCACGCCACAGGCTACAGGGGTCGTTTGGGCCTCTTTGAATTACTCATTATGAATGACGAAATGCGAGACATGATCATGCGGAATGCCTCAACGGGCGATCTCCGCGAAGCGGCCCGCAAAAACGGCATGAAGACGCTGCGCGAAGCGGGCGTCGAGGGCATTTTCAGTGGTTTTACCTCCGCTGAAGAAGTCATACGAGAAACCATCCTTGAAGCTTAAACCAAAAGAGGACAGGCAAGAGACCTGCCAGAGCCATGCCAACATTTCAATTTGAAGCCATCGACGCCGCCACAGGCAAGGAAATCCGCGACTCTGTCGACGCAGCCACCGAGGCAGAGGCTCAGGCCACGATCCGGTCGATGGGCTACATGGTGACAAAGCTCAAGGCCAAAAAAGCCCGCGCCGCTAACGCTCCCGGCGTAAAAAAGAAACCTGGCCGCACGTTCGTCATTGGTGGCGTTAAAAGTAAAGACCTCACACTCTTCACTCGCCAACTCTCAATTCTGCAGGATGCCGGCCTACCAATCCTGCGGAGCTTAAAAGTGCTCGCAGACATGCAAAAACCCGGCCGCTTAAAAAACTCACTGCTCGACACCTGCGATGAAATTGAAGGGGGCAGTACGCTGTCGGAAGCATTTTCCAAGAGCCCGAAGGCTTTTGACAGGCTTTACTGCAACATGATTCGTGCGGGCGAAGCTGGCGGTGCTTTAGAAGTGATTCTGCGGCGGCTGGCCGAATTTCAAGAGCGCAGTCAGTCGCTCAAGCGCAAGGTCAAGGGGGCGATGGTCTATCCGATTGTCGTCGTCAGCGTGGCCGTCGGTATTTTGACGTTCATCATGATGAAGGTTGTGCCCCAGTTTAAAAAGATATTTGACGATTTTGGCAGCACCTTGCCGCCCATGACACAGATTCTGATCGATATTTCAAACTGGGTCGTGAATTACTGGTACCTGATTCCGGCGATCCCCTTTGGAATCAATTTGATCATCAAGGGAATCAAGATGATTCCCTACGGTCGATTTGGCTGGGACTTATTTATTTTAAAGGCACCGATCTTCGGACAACTCGTCGAAAAAAATATTATGTCGCGTGCTGCCCGCACGCTCGGCACGCTCCTGGCCAGCGGCGTGCCTATTCTGGAAGCACTCAACATCACCAAGGAAACCTCTGGAAACATGATGTTTGAGAAACTCTTCACAAAGGTTTCCGAATCGATTCGAGACGGTAATGCGATCGCCAAGCCCTTGAAAGAGTTTGCCGTACCACCGTTCAATGCGGTGGCGGTCTTGTTCTGGACCGTGTTTTGCCCTGGCATTGGTTTGCTCATGTATCTGATGCGATACAAGCAGCCGGTTGTCGATGATTTGGTAGTCAACATGGTGGATGTCGGCGAAGAGTCGGGCGAACTCGACACGATGCTTTATAAAGTGGCCGACACGTACGACGAGGAAGTCGCCGTTCTGACTGAAAGTCTGACGAGCTTAATGGAACCGCTCTTGATTATCTTCCTTGGTGGTGCCGTCGGTTTCATTGTCATTGCCCTCTTTATGCCACTCATCAAATTGATTCAGGATCTTTCATGAGAACCTATTTATGAAGCGCCACGCGTTCACGCTTGTCGAACTCCTCGTCGCAATTTCCATCATCTCTTTACTGATGATGATGGTTGCTGCGGCAGCGTCAGCCGCACAGAGCAACCGTAAGGTTGCGGCCACGCGTGCAACGATTGCCAAGCTCGATTTAATCCTGACGTCGCAGCTCAGTACCTATAATTCCAAGGACGTGAGCGGTACAACCGCTGCCCGTGGTGCGGCCATTCGAAAAATGATTACGGCAGATCTGCCCGATCGGTGGACAGATGTGGCTTACATGGAGGCAAATGTGGGCCAATTCACAGCGGCACCGCAACGAGCCTTTATCGGCACGACTCCCGGTTCAAGTCAGTACGCCGGCGCCGAATGCCTGTTCATGATCATTATGCAGGGTGGTTTTGTGAATTGCCTTGACTGTGGGGAACTCAGGTCGATTGAAAAGGGTGATAAAGACAGCGATGGTGCCCAAGAGTTTTGGGACGCATGGGGAAACCCCATCGACTACATTCTCTGGCCGTATGCCGTTGAATTGCCACCGGGCAGTGGTGCC
Organism: Planctomycetota bacterium; assembly: GCA_003670865.1. Lineage (GTDB taxonomy): Bacteria > Planctomycetota > Planctomycetia > Pirellulales > UBA1268 > BAIKAL-G1-2R. Next base: position 24,743 of record QWQJ01000035.1, read on the forward strand.
CGTTTTTTCTCTGGGAGCCGACAGCCCGATCTACCGGGTGTATCGTCGTCATCGCCAATGCTTGGCCTGCGTCCACTCATCTATTCGCCAGGTGTGGATGGTGAATATGGCTTAGAGCGCAACGGCGAAGCGGCCAATTTGGGAGGCGACTGCGGCAACTGGCAAATGTCGCCCACAAGTACTTCGGCAGGCCCAGAGAATTCCTCGAATGCCGCAGACAACATCAGTAATTTTGATCAGGAGGCCAAGCGATGAACTACCCCCGGCCCCGTCTCGCATTCACAGTGGTAGAACTGTTGGTTGTAACGGTGATATTTTCAATCTTAATGAGCCTGCTTGTTGTCGGCGGCCAGCCGAGCGCCGGCGGTCAGATTCGGCGGCTTGCACAGTCGATCGTTTCAGCAATCCTGACAGCCCAGACATCCGCGTTAGGCAATGAGGCTGGAGCAGCGGTCATTTTTGAGCCATCCAGCACGACCTCAAATGCCTGTAACGCGTTATTTTTTGCCGATTCACAGCCCTATATCAAAGGCACAGTCGGCAGCGGCGTGCCCCCTTCAAGCCTGGCGTCAACCTCAACAACAGTAGCGCTCACCCCGACCAACGCCGACGCTGCAGATCTGGCCAACGGCTACAAGATTTTATTTCGCTGCGACGAGCCGTATCTGGCGGCCTCACCTTGGATGTCAATTTCCAGCGGCACGACTGTAGCGTTTCGCACCTCGGCTAATCAAACAGCACAAAACACAATATGGCCCAAAAAGCCAGCCACCGCACCCCTGCAGTTCCTCGTGGCCCGCTATCCCGTCAAGTCATCGCCGGCGATTGATGTGATCAAAACGGCAGCCATCGATCTCCGCTACAGCGGTATTGGAAATACGACGACTGGCGATTACGGAGCCCTTGCCAATAAGGGAGCCATCGCGATCACCTTTAATAGCGCGGGTGTGATCGACGCCGTCATGCAAAATGTGCTCGCCACAACAAAGTCCGTTCAGCCAGTTGTGCCAGCTGCTCCGCTCTATCTTCTGATCGCTAGCCTCAGCGATATTCAGTCGAACGAGTCGCTGCAGAAAGAGTACTCGCTGTGGTTGGTGCTGGCCCCAAACACTGGCCGGATTACCATTGCCAGCAATGTTACACAAAACGGTACGGCAGAAGTTGATGTTATCAATGCTCGTGCCAAGGCCCGTCAAAGTATTGCAGTCAAATGATTTTAAATCCTTTCCCATCAATAAAGACATATTCCATGCACGCCACTTCTGTATGGGCTCCGCCTGCTTTGTGTCCAGCGAAGGCCTCAAGCGCCTTCAGGCTCACTCGCGCGAGTTTAGTGTGTTGTCGGACTCGGCAAGCGGGGCTTGTATCCACTATTCCGCGAGCAGTGCTGCGGCAGGGATTTTCTCTTCTGGAGGTGCTGGTGGCCTGTGGCATACTGGTCGTCGGTTTGGCCGGTATTGCAGCGATCTTGCCGGCTGCAGGCTCAAGACTGTCCGAGGCGACCCTCTGCGATCGGGCTTCGGCGGCAGTTGGTGTGGCGATGTCTGATGTCGTCGTACGAAATGTTGCCTCATCCAAGCTCTTTTTTACCAATCCAGTCGCTACAAACCCCCCGGTCGCCATTGGCAGCAATATAGCCGTTGTTTTGGGCGAGGTGTTGCCACAAATTACAACTCTTCCATCGCCTCCGACGGGACTGCAGCTAGGCAACTCACTCTTTCTGAGTGGGCTCTTTGATACGGGAACAGGTGACATGCGGCGAGGTTTTTTCCTGGAAGATGAGGTGCAATACGAATCGCCCCCACGAGATATTCCCACACGGCTGCCGGCCTCCCAAGGCGTGAAGCCGTTTAATCGCGGCGTCTGCTGGGGTGCGATGGTCTCGCCTCATCCATGGGGCACAAGTCCCGCCAGCATGACCAAGGCTCGCATTGCAATTGCCGTCTTTAAAAAGTCCGGAGCAATCAAGCAAATTCCTCTGACAAAGACCGATTCCAGCATCTACAAAATGACCGCCGCCGATGAATCTACGCGAAAAACTTTTTTAAAGGGCTGTTCGTGGGTGTTATCACTACCGGCCGCCGGGACCACAACGGCACCGCAATGGCTCGAAATTAATTCGTCGTGGCAGTCCGGCGCAAACGTATTCATTATTTTTCGGGAAAGCACGGTCGATAGCCCCACGCTCAGTGTGGTTGGTTTTGACGGTTTGCTGTCTGTGACAGAACAGATCATCGCTATTCAATAGGGTCGCACGTATGTGGGCAAGGCAGAGTGTGAGTATGAGAGGAGAAGATTTCGCTATGAAAAATTCACTGAGGCTACGGAGTCGGCATCGTTGTGACGTGAGTTGCAACCGTTGCTGCAGCGACGCCGACCGCAGCGGCATGCTGCTGTTGATTGTGCTCATGATGCTCTCGCTCTTCATGGTGACGGGAATTGCTATGCTCACTATGGCCACGCGAGCGCGGTCCGTGGCCCGCGCCAATCTAGTGGCTCGAAGTAAACTTTCCGGTACGGAGGAGATTGCTCGAACCGCCCTCGACGAAGCATTGCTGGCAGCCTTGCGAGGCACGAAGGTTGGTGCCAACGATCCAATCACAGAAAGCATCCTTGCCGATAAGTATGGCGATCCAATTATTGGAAAAGGATCGATCAAAGCACCAACGTCTGCCGTCCCGTCGACAACTCACTTCATGGCCTCACTCAGCGATCTTTTGCCAGCCCAAACAGCCCCCTCCCGTCTGAATGGCCGCGTCCTGACGTTCATTCCCGCTGGTGATGACGGAGACGTTGCCAGTTATAGAATCCTGTTGGCCGCAAAGAATCCGGCAGTAGCAACTGATATTATTTGTCTGCTGCGAAAAACGGCAGTGAGTCGAGCGCAGACGGCTCCTAAGCTACAATCGGACATTATTATCAACGGTCGCGAGTATACGCCGCTGGCTGCTGGTGCTGCTGGGGTAAGCCCTGAGGCGTACGACGCCTTTGATGACAGCAATAAGTGGCTGGCACAGTTAACAGTCGCCAAAGGTCAAGTGAGTGCCGTTCCGCGAACTTCCTTTGGTGGCAACGCGGTTGTCGATAATGATGGCGACGGTATCGTGGACGGTGGCTGGCTGGCGAATGTCATCCCCGCTGCGACCTCGCCTTTGGGCGGTACGCTTACATTCCAAGTCTCCTATCACATCCTTGATCTCGACGGGCGTATCAACATCAACGCGCAAGGGCCCGCTGAACCGCCAAATCAAAATGACTATGCCAACACGCCGCCGGTTCCCCTAGGCATGGGGTACGGTCCGGCCGATATGGATCTTTCCCAACTGTTGTCGTCTGGTCCCGCTTCAACGCTTATTGGTGGCGGACAGCCGTCGGTCAATTGCGCAGACCCGACTGCCGATCAGCGACGCAGTCCACCGGCCGTGGGTCCTGTAGAGGGTCGTTATGGCCCCAACGGAAAGCCCGGGGGCAGCGGTGACGACACTCCATCGTACGCGTCCATGATTGCCGGTAACTCATCGGGTGATCTCAAAGCCCGTGTGAAGGTCTTTATGACGGCGCCAGCTGCCAATCAGGTAACAGCAACGCTGACCATGTATCAGCCTGATTGGATAACGAATCTGGATCAGACAGACAATCCCTACCAGCTTCGATTAGATGCTGGAGCCCCGCGATTTAGCACTCCACGGAGGCCGTTGCCTGACGATTCCTCAAAACAGGACGACAGTCCTTACACGCTTTCAGAACTCGAGCGTGTATTGCGTTCATTTGATGCCGACGCTACGCAGTTACCACAGCGACTGGCTGCCATTTTAGAAATCCTCGGCGATCGAAACCGCACAATGATCACCACTGACAGTTGGGATACCCCTGCCTTAACGGGAGTCGCTGCTCGAAAAATAGAAGATTTTATTGCCACCCTGCCGGAAGAAAAGGTTTACGATAACACGACATTGCCTCCGGAATTAGTGACCGGCTTGCGATTTGATATTGGCAAACCTCTGATCACGACAGGAATTACCAGTCCTGGAGCCGTCAGCTCAACGACTTTTGCTAAACAGCTGTATCAGGTATTAATCGCTCTGGGAGAAACAAATCATGCCAAAGCTGCTCAGTGGGCTGTCAATGTTGCCGATTTCCGCGACACGGATTCAAGAATGACCCGCTTCCAGTACGACACAGATCTTTCAAATGGTTGGAGCGTGGGTACCGCCTCGCCAGGTGTGTTTGGCGTTGAAAGGCCTGAAATTATAATTACGGAAACTGCTGCATGGCGAGATACTGAGACGAACCAAGCACAACTCTTCGTTAGCCTCCACCGCCCAGCCTGGAAGGCGGTGCTTACCGGATTGGCAGGAAAAACACCGACGCCAGCGGAGACCGAACTGATCGATCCCGTGCTGGAGACTGCAGGCGCGCTCGATTTGGCAAAAACCCATAATAATAACAACACCGGTAGTCCGATCTGGCAACTACGATTTGATACCAACAAAGTCGTTCGTTTTCAGAAAGACTCGCAAAATGTGAGTCCAGCAGGAGCAGTGACCACTACAAATCCAACGCCCTTGGTTGGCATGACATCCTCAACAGCCATTGCTACGACGCCTTCCACAAAATTGGCGGCCAACGGCTATCTTTGTGTTCATTCCCCGACTCCTACAAAATATACGCTTGCCATGCCAGGATTTCCCGTCGATAAAGGAGGTTCTTTTCAGCTTCCCGTTAGTTCCGCAGTGGGAACCGTCTATTTAGAACGACTGGCAAATCCGGCAAGTGCATGGAACGTGACGAGTAACCCATATATTGTTGTCGATTCAGCTACCGTTTCGATACCTAACACCGGGGCTCAGGAAGCACTCGCCAAGCAACGGCGAAAGGGACCGGCCGACACGGTCGCCGCTGCAGATATCGCCACTCGCCTGCAATCTTTTTGGCGTAGGGAGTGGGTAAGCGATGTAAGCACGACCCTTGGTGCCTACACAGCGGCCACTCCTGCCCAGCCAGCGTCATGGCTGCATTGGCCGAATCGCCCTTTTGTGAGTCAGGCCGAGTTGGCCTTAGTGTCTGCGAGCAGTCCAGAAAATTTCCTTAACAATTACACATTCCCGCCCGACTCGTTGGCTTCTGCTCAGAATAATCTGATTCTCGATGCCGTCTGTGTTCCCTCCCGCTTTTGCCAACATTCAACAACGCTCGTTGAGACAAGCTGGTCAACAACGCTGCAGAATCTCACATGGGCCTATCCAGAGTGCAAGGCCGGGAGTGTCTTTTCAAGTTGGCGCGAGCCCGGCCGCGTGAATGTAAATACTTTTCCGGTCGATAACGCAGAACCAGCTGCGGATGCTCCAGGTATATGGGCAGCATTATCGGGCGGAACAAATCCTGCCAATCCATTTGTGGGCGGTGCTGCAGCGATGAGCATCAGGGAAATGCTCTCGCTCAAGAATCCCAACGCACCGGTCTACTCGAAGGATTATAAGGCGGGTGATCCCAAAGACAACAACCCATTTTTAGACAACAACCCATTTTTGTCGATGGCGCTGCCGGTTCGCCTGGCGAACGTGGGCACCATTCGTTCGCAGGTCTTTGCTGTTTGGATCACGGTTAAGGTTACGGACGATTCTGCTAATGCACCTTCACCAACAACAAAACGTTTGTTTGCGATTGTGGACCGTTCGATTCCAGTCGGCTACTCGCCGTCAGAGAACCTTAATGTTAGCGACTGCATACGGTTAAAAAGAGTGCTCGACTAAGTATCTCGGTGGACTAACTCCATGGTGGTGTTCGCATAATGAATGGCTTTTACTCAAACGATGCTTCGCAGCGTGATGCGACGCACTCTTATGGTGTACGACAGGACTGTTGCGGCAGGCCCGGGTTCACGCTTATCGAGCTACTTGTGAGTGCGGCGATTGCGATGAGTGTCATGGGAGTTGTGGCCAGTCTTTTTGCGCTCTTTGGACGGTCGGCAGCAAACGGTCAATCGATTGTTGATATGTCTGGACGCATGCGGACGGCTGCCGACAAGCTCTCTCAAGATCTCAAGGGGTTGACGGTGCGGCTGCTGCCCCCAGCAAATCCGGAGAGTGCCACTGGTTACTTTGAACTGATTGAAGGCCCAGTCAACGATGCCAAATCCTCGCAAGGCGATTGTGACGATACGCTGCTGTTTACGACGCGATCAACAACTCGCCCCTTTGTCGGCCGTTATAAGAGCTCTCAGCTTGAATATAAGAGCTCTCAGCTTGAATCGCCGGTGGCTGAGGTGGCTTGGTTTTCCAAAGCCTCGCCGACCCAGGTGGTGAGCGGTCTGACGCTCTACACGATCTATCGCCGACAATTACTGGTAACGGCATATGTCGGCGCAGAGCCTTTTTTTGTCAAAGGTCGCGATACAAATAACCAGATCGTTGGCGTCCTTCCGGCTGCCTACAACAATTATGACCTTTCGCTGCGGGTAGACCCTGTTACATCGGCACTTGTGCCAAACTCATTGGCCGACCTTACGCTAAGAGAAAATCGCTTTTGTCATTCTGGAGTACCGCCTGTTTTTTCTTCAATTTCATCTTCATCTGTCTTTGACTCCACCAGTGGTCGCGAGGGGGAAGACGTTGTGCTCACAAATGTCCTTGCATTTGACATTCGCGTGTTTGATCCAAAGGCCCCAACAAGAGTCAGCAGTGTAACCACACCCGCCTCCGGATCGACTCCAAGCACAACGGTCATCAATACGGTGATCTACCCGACAGACCCGGGTTGGGAAGCTGGAACTGTGGCCGCTGCGCCAGCGCCCAGTATCGTAGGTGGCTTTGTTGATCTCGGAACTGGCAGCGGTACCACGCAGGGGTCTGCGACCAACACGACTCAGACCAGCGTACTGACTTCTCCCAGTAGCAACGCGCCGTTCGTGACAACCTACGACACATGGAGCACGCATTACGAATCCAACGGCATCGACGAGGATGGCGATGGCATCGTTGACCGAGGCACCAACGGAGTCGATGACAACGGCGATCTTGCTCCGGACGATCCAAGTGAAGCTGAATACCCGCCCCCCTATGCGGTGCCGCTGCGGGGCATAGAAGTTCGCATTCGCTGTTATGACCCCAGCAGCAAACTCGTTCGACAGGTCACTGTTCGCCAAATATTTTCGCGATAACAATCACATTCGTCCGTATCAATTCACCGACACCATTTTTTGTGGAGATTTAGTATGCACGCTACCCGCATCCCCGTTCGACGAGGCTTTACGCTTGTGGAACTCCTTGTTGTGATTGCCATTATCGGCCTCCTGATGGGGCTCTTACTGCCGGCGGTGCAAAATGCCCGCGAGGCGGCCAGGCGGCTCGCCTGCTCAAACAATTTGTATCAATTGGCCTTTGCCAGTACGCGGCACTCTGAGTCCAATGGCTTTATACCTGGCTGGCGAAATAAAGCTGCGGGAAACGGCATCACCTTTGGCTGGCCTGTCTCGCTACTGCCATTCGTGGAGCGGCGAGACCTAGCCACTGCGATCACAGGCACGACCACAAGTTCTGCGTATGTCGATGCGGCGAAGTCGTACGTTAGTTTATTTGTCTGCCCATCGAGTCCACCAAGCAATCAGTCAGATGCATGGCTTAGCTACGGTGGCAATGCGGGCTACGGAACGACGGTCGCGGTGACTTCCTCGCCAGGTGCTGATGGCAAAGGCAGTGGCACAATGATCGATTACTCACTATCAGGCAATCAGACAAATAGAATCGACGTAGAGTATGTCTCTAATGGCGATGGTACGGCCAATACGGCGTTACTCAGCGAAAAGTGTGGTAAGTTTGTGGGCATCACTGGGCCGAAGTGGTCGGCTTCGATCAGTGGTGCGTCAGCAAATCCAATTGGAAAATGGCCATCGGGTAATCCACAGCCCCCGCCGGTTGTCCAGGCCGACGTAAATCCTGCGGTCATCGCACAACTCCCTGTGTTTCTCTTTACAGGCACCGGTACTTCGCCGAGTTTTAGTGCGTCGCTGCCCACGGGCGTCAGCGGTACGAGCAACATCGATTTTCCTGCCGCTGGCACGACGGCGGCTTACACAGACAATCGGTTTCCAAGTTCCAATCACTCCGGCGGCGTCAGTATTGCTTTCTGTGATGGGCATGTGCTGTTTATTCGGAGCACCATTGATATCGGCACGTACACCCAAATCATGACATCCAACGCAAAAGAGTCGATCACATGGAATAGTGGAACAGGTCAAGACAATGTCGGCATTTACGACGAGGGAAAATTGCAGTAACGCAGAAAAGAGTCCGGCCCCTTTTTCACACATAGACGTGGATGGCTCAGGCTGTTATCCTCTCGGGCTATCTGAGAGGACATTCTCATGACTTATAACCTTCGATATCTACTGAGGCAAAAAGCCCATAGGAATCGGCCTGCACCACAGGCTCTCAAGGGTTATCCGCCGGCGTTTACGCTTGTGGAGGTGCTCATCGTTCTTGCCATCATCGGGATTCTAATTGCGATTTTGTCCTCCGCTCTTTTGCAGGCCAAGGCGTCGAGTCAAACTGCTACGTGTGCCAATAATCTACGACATGTTGGTATCGCTTTCCAGCGATACCAACATGCATTCGGAGGTAAAGTGCCCGATGCCAGCACCGTCCTCGATGCGACTGAAAAGGGTTTGGGAGCGTATCTCGATGTCTCTCGGGATCAGCGATCTGCAGCCTATATATGCCCGACAGTGTTGTCGCAGGTCACCATTGCTGGGAATAATCAATTTAATAATTCTTACGGCGTCAATCCCTGTGTCGGTCGGTTGCTTGCCGAGTCGGCCAAAGTCGTGGCGCTCGATGCGAATGCCGACTTAGTTGACTACGAGGGAACCAATAAAGAACTCTGGCAATCTGATGTTGATCCTCGTCACTTTGGCAGCATGAATGTCTTGTTTTGTGACGGCCATGTTGATCGCCACCTTTCGGATGAACTCAATCCTTACGCCGAGGGCACTGTTCAGCAACTGCCAGTCGTTTTGGCTTATTGGAAACCGGAATTGAGTGGCTGCGACTGTCGTACGAGTGGATTTGGCCGCGGCCAAGGTCTTTTGGGGGAATATTACACAACCGATCAGTGGGCCGGTACGCCTGAGGCATCACGACTTGATCCGACACTCGAACTGCCGTTTGGAAATCCGGATTTTTATGGAGTGCCGTACGATGTGCCATTACCGGGGGCGACGACAAGCCGGTCCGCACCTCTCAAAACAGCCAAATTTCGCGGGTCTATTTTAGGCCTGACAAACGAACCCTACCAATTCCACGTTTGCTGTGACAATGAGGTTTGGGTCTATGTCAATGGTAGCCTAGTAATTTCTCGATCTGCAGGAGGAGCTGGAGGCGTGCAGCAATGGCAGGCCGGCACGACAACGGTCGACTTATCGAACAACCGCTGGATCGATTTTGAGGTTCGTTGGCGAGAAGAAGGCGTCGGCTCCCCCAGCCACCTCATGGTTCGTTGGTCTTGCCCCTCGTCGCCAGCACCAACCAAAATTCCATCGAGCCAGCTCCGTCCAGCCCGGCAGTGACAGCTGCGGCGAAACTCTTCATGCAACGGGGCCTCTTTATGAAGACATGCAGGTGTGTCAGCAATCGATTTCTGACGTCTGTTGTCGTCTCGATCCTCATCTCGGGCTGTGCAAAGCAACCCCCCTTTCCTCGCACAAGGGATGAAATTATTCAAGAAAGTTTGTCGCTGCCAGCCTTGTATCTGACCGAAAAAACCCGACAGAGAGTCGTCGCTCCGGAGAGCGAAGGCGTGCTGATAGTCGACAAAAAGAGCGGGGAAATCGCCTGGCGGGCGCTGGTTTGCACGGCGCCCGATTGCCCGGGAAAAGGGCCCAAAGGGGAACCCCATATCTGCAGCGAAAATGACCTAAGTTATTTCGTCAAAACGGATGGCTCATTGGGCTACGATCCAAAACGGATGCCGCTTGATCCGACCAAAATCGGGATGTGCCAGAAGTGCAACTCCGTGAGGAACCCCGCCACTGAAACGGAGCAAAAGCGACAACAATACACCCAGTGGGTTCAAAACTATGTGCTGCCCGAGTCAATCATCCGCAAAAAACAACTCGAGGAGGAATTAAAACGGCGGGTTCAATACGAACGCCAGCATCGCATCCTTCGACCAGACTCTCAACAAAAAATGGTGATCCCTCAGCCTTAAAAAGCGGCCTAGCGGCTGTTTGATTAGAGATCGACTGTCGGTCAGCCAGTCACCCGCAATCTGCTACCGCCACAGAGCGTCCTTCCGGAGATGGCTTTTTACGGCAGTGTCACTTTTGATATGAGAGAGGTCAGGCGATCCGGTCCGCGTGCGTAGCAGCGATCATTTTGCAGCAGCCAGATCGGCCTTGCGTTTCTCTTCGACGATCTCCCGCTGAATGTTGGCCGGCGTCGGGCGATACTTGGAAAACTCCATTGTAAAAATGCCTTGGCCCTGCGTCATGCTCCGCAAGTCGGTTGAGTAACCGAATGTCTCGGCCAGCGGCACTTCAGCGATAATCGTTGAGGTTTTGCCAACTGTTTCAGTTGAGATAATCAGACCGCGGCGCTTGTTGAGTTCGCCTGTCACCGGCCCCTGAAAGTCGGCTGGGACCTCAACCTCCATCTTCATGATCGGTTCGAGCAATACCGGCTTAGTCGCAAGGAACGCCTCGCGGAAGCCGGCCCGAGCACAAATCTGAAACGCCATGTCGGAGGAGTCAACATCGTGGTACGAACCGTCGGTCAGCGACGCTTTCACACCCACGATCGGGAAGCCCGCAATCGGTCCCTTGGAAAGTGACGCTCGAAATCCCTTTTCGACAGAGGGAATGTATTCCTTTGGCACACGGCCACCGATGACGGCATTTTCGAAAATGAATGTCTCAGGCGAATCATCAGGCAGAGGCTCAAGGGCACCGACGATATGGGCAAACTGCCCTGAACCACCGGTCTGCTTTTTATGTTTGTATTCGTAGTCGGTGGCCCGGGTAGGTGCTTCGCGATAGCTCACTTTGGGCGCACCCACCTCCACCTCCACCTTAAACTCCCGCTTAATGCGTTCGACATAAATATCAAGGTGGAGTTCACCCATGCCGGCAATCAGCGTTTCGCCCGTTTCCTCATCGGTGGCCACACGAAAGGTAGGGTCTTCGCGGGAGAACCTTTGCAAGGCTTTGCTCAGTCTGTCGAGTCCGTCGCGATTGATGGGAGTGATCGCCATCTTGATGACAGGCTCTGGCACAAACATATTTTCTAGCGTGCAATATTTATGATCCGTGGCGTAGGTATCACCACTGGCAGCATCCACGCCCATCGCAGCCACAATGTCGCCGGCCTCAGCCGAGTCGATTTCCTCACGCTTATCAGCATGCATCTTGACAATCCGACTGAACCGCTGCTTTTGGCTGGTGCGCTGATTGATATAGGCTTCGCCCTTGGTGATTGTGCCCTGATAGAGTCGCATGAACGTCAACTGACCGTAGGGATCGTCTACGATTTTAAATGCCATCGCCACCAAGGGCTTCTTTGAATCTGGTTCCAGATCAAAAGCCTCGTCTGGCTTGTCCCATTTCTTGGCAATGATCTTCCGTTCCAGCGGGCTCGGCAGATACCGCACAACGGCATCTAGCAAAGGTTGCACACCCTTATTTTTGTAGGCCGATCCACAGAGCACGGGCGTCGCACTCAAACTTTGCACAGCTTGCTTCACCACAGCATGGATTTCATCCTCAGTCACAGGCATTTCGCTGAGCAGTTTCTCCATCAGCGAGTCTGAATACATGGCAAGCGCCTCGAGCATCACGTGCCTTGCTTCGGCAGCCTCGGCGAGAAGAGCTTCGGGGATGTTTTCCCGACGCACTGTTTCACCGTTTTCACCGTCGCAGTAGATGGCCTGCATGGCAATCAGATCGATGACGCCTTCGAGTTTTTCTTCTTTACCGATAGGAATTTGTAGTGGGATCGCATCGCAGCCCAATTTTTCTTTGAGCTGCTTGACGACGCGACTAAAATTCGCGCCGGTGCGATCCATCTTGTTGATGAATGCCAAGCGGGGCACTTTGTAACGCTTCATCTGGCGATCGACCGTCATCGACTGGCTCTGCACGCCACCAACGGCGCAAAGGACAAGAATCGCACCATCCAGCACCCGCAGACTGCGTTCTACTTCAACGGTAAAATCGACGTGGCCAGGCGTGTCGATCAGATTGATGGCGCACTCACCCCACTTTACGCTTGTGGCAGCGCTCGTGATCGTAATGCCCCGTTCGCGCTCCAGATCCATGTAGTCCATCGTCGCGCCATCGCCGCCGCCCTTCACTTCTTGAATGCGATGAATTCGTCCCGCGTAGAAAAGAATCCGCTCGGAAAGCGTTGTTTTGCCGGAATCAATGTGGGCCGAAATGCCCATGTTTCGAACGTTGGCGAGATCCATAGAAACACATGACCTTAGGGGATCGAGGGAGGAAAGCGAGCGGTGGGAAAAACGCGGAACCGTCCTACGGAATATACTCAGGGTTGAAAAAATGGGACAGATGAATCGTTTCAGGGCCGATGGAATGGGTATGTGGGACAAAAACCCCTTAGGTGGATAAAGGGAAAATCCTTTGAAAACGATCGTGGGCAAATCTGCTGCTACGCCAAACATCGACCTCGGCCCCGCCAATCCCGTAATGACGTGTGTTGTGCCGATGGTTCTTTTTATGGTGATTGGCTTGCTCGAACCAACGCCCAGCGGGGGTGGCATCGTGGAGTCGCTAGGGATCACCTACGACCATTATCCGCTGATCTACTCGCTCCGACTGGCAACGACTCTCGCTGTGCTTGCCGTTTGTTGGCCAGCGATCTGCAACTGGATCGGCCGGCCGAATTGGTGGCCGCCGCTGCTGGGGTTCGGGCTTGTCATACCGTGGGTCGTGCTGGCCACTTTGCAACGAGAAGCTGGCTGGACCACAGCGATAAGCGATCGTAGCGCCTTTAATCCCTTTCACGAGTTTGCTTCTGGATCACCGATGGCCGGGGTTTTTTTAGCAGTGCGTGGCGTGGGTCTGATTGTGGTCGTGCCGCTCATGGAGGAACTTTTTCTGCGAGGGTTTCTCATGCGTTATGCCATCCGCGAAGACTTTTGGCATGTTCCCTTTGGGTCGCTCACACTGCTTTCGGCAGCAGCATGTGCCGTGTATGCGTCGGCAGCCCATCCCTCAGAGGCCTTTGCTGCGGTCGGCTGGTTTGCGATCATCAGTGGCATCGCCGTGGCAACCCGTCGGCCGATCGATACGATTCTCGCGCACGCAGCAACGAATCTTGCTCTTGGGGCATACGTTCTTGCCACTGGCAATTGGTGGCTCGTCTAGAAGTGACCATCTGCTTCCGATCACCCCCTCGGGTCGCGCCAAGCCTCCAGCGGCCCACGGGCTGGAGAGATTGGCGGAAGCTTGAGCGGTTCGCCCGCCCGGCTTGAGCGTGAAGTTGTGGGGCGTGCGCTGGCAGGCAGTGGTAACAGTTCACCTAACAGTGACGGTTTTGGGTCACCGGCGACGAGTGGGTCCACTCGTCGTAAACCCAAGCGGCAGCAGGCGGTTACAAAAAGTGGGGCCGCTGGGACTCGAACCCAGGACCAACGGATTAAAAGTCCGATGCTCTAACCAACTGAGCTACAGCCCCTAAAAAATGGTCTCTGATCTCGCCTGCCGCCGATGCCTAAGGACACAATGTACGAGAGCAACTAACACCTCAAAATGCCCGAGAGAGGACTTGAACCTCCACCCAGTTACCTGGACAAGAACCTGAATCTTGCGCGTCTGCCAATTCCGCCACTCGGGCAAGTTGCGGCCGCTCATCGCAGCTTCACAGATAATGCTACCAACGGCCCGGAAGCACGCAAGGCTTGCCGTTGGCTCCCGAAGCCTTACTCCACCGTTACGCTCTTGGCCAAATTACGCGGCTTGTCAACGTCGCAGCCTCGCAGCACGGCGATGTGGTAGGCCAAGAGTTGCAGAGGGATCGCTGCGACGATTGGCTGTAAAAAATCGACCACTGCCGGTATCTCTATCACGTCGTCAGCCAACTCGCCAACACGCTGATCTCCGTAGCTCGATACGGCAATCACCGGCCCCTTTCGCGCCTTGATCTCCTCCAGATTGAGAAGCACCTTCTCGTAGACCGCCCCCTGCGGAATCAGAAATACGCTTGGAGTAAAAGCGTCTACCAGTGCGATCGGTCCGTGCTTCATCTCTGCCGCCGGATACCCCTCGGCGTGGATATAACTGATTTCCTTAAGCTTGAGGGCCCCTTCGAGTGCAACGGGAAAATTGAACTGCCTGCCGAGGTACAGAAAGGTGCTGGCGTTCTGATACTTTTCTGCAATCCGCCGCACAGCATCATCGGTCTTGAGCGTCTCGGCCACCAGTGCCGGCAATGCTTCAATCGCCGAGATACATTCCAGCCCTTTCTCGTAGCTCATGTGTCGCAGGCGACCAAAGTAAAGGGCCAATAGCGCCAGCACTACGCACTGGCTTGTGAAGGCTTTGGTGCTGGCCACACCGACTTCCGGTCCCGCATGCAGATAAATGCCGCCGTCGGCCTCCTTCGCAATGCTACTGCCCACGACATTGCAGATCGCCAGGGTCGGATGACCTTTGCGTTTCACCTCGCGCAGCGCAGCCAGCGTATCGGCCGTCTCGCCCGACTGCGTGATTGCAAACAGCAGCGTCCCTTCGTCGATTGGCGGATTTCTATAACGCAGCTCACTGGCATATTCAACCTCGACGGGCAGCCGAGCAAACTCCTCGATCAGGTATTCGCCGACGAGCGCTGCATGCCAACTGGTGCCGCAGCCGGTCAATACGATTCGTTTTACACGCTGCAACTGAGCCGGGCCGAGGTTGAGTCCGCCGAAGACTGCCGTCGCATCATCACGCGAGATTCGGCCACGCATCGCAGCCGCGATCGTTTCAGGCTGCTCAAAGATCTCTTTCTGCATGAAGTGGGCATAGTTGCCCATACCGACATCACTCAGCAACAGGTCCAACGGCACACTAGCAGCCACAACGCTGCCTCTATCCCGGTGGATCACGTGCACGGTGCTTGCCGTAACGACCGCCACTTCATGGTCGTTCAGAGAAACGATCCGTTCGGCATGTCCAGCCAAGGGGCTTGTATCGCTGGCGATCACAGTCTCGCTGTCACCGATGCCTACCACCAGCGGACTGCCAAGGCGGGCTGCTAGAACCATCTGCGGCTGTTCGCGAAAAAGCACCAGTAAGCCATAGGTGCCCCGTAACTGCGCGATCGCCTCCTGCACCGCCATCACCCAGGGGGTGTCGGCTAGATCATCGGCAACATGCGGTCTACAGGCCAGCAATCGCTTCAGGCTCTTGTCGATTAAGTGAGCAATCACTTCAGAGTCTGTTTGAGATTGAAAGACATACCCATCGGCTTCAAGATGCTTTTTGATCGCACGATAGTTCTCAATGACTCCATTGTGAACGACGGCCACGGAAGGGTTTTCCTTTGCGCCACCAAGATGCGGATGGGCATTGTCGTCAGTCGGTACGCCGTGCGTGGCCCAACGGGTGTGGCCGATGCCGATTGAACTATTGAGCACTTGAGCGTGCAGAATTGCCTCTAGGCACGAAAGCCGGCCGGCTGCCTTGCAAACCACGAGCCCGCCGTCAGCGTTGAGCACTGCCAAGCCGGCGGAATCGTAGCCCCGATACTCGAGCCTGCGAAGGCCGCTAACAATAAGATCGGCGGCCTGACGAAAACCGACGTAGCCAACAATGCCGCACATGGACAAGCTTTCGTTGAGGGAACGCTGGACACCCGCGATCATGCCGAGGAAAGAACGCGACTGTCTGTAACACAATTCCGATTCTAGCCCTCTTCATGAGCGGTGGCGAAAAGCATTACGATTTCAAGCTGTAAGGCTATTGACGCCCCCGACCCGAGCTATTTTTTATGACGGCCCACTCCACCAACGCCCTGATCGTCATTCCCGCCCGTCTGTCGAGCCAACGACTGCCACGAAAAATGTTGCTGGCCGAAACCGGCAAGCCGTTGATCGAGCACACTTGGCTGGCCGCCAGGCGTTGCCAGCAGGCCAGTCGCGTCATCGTCGCTACCGATAGTGAGGAGATTGCGGCCGTGGTTCGCGGCTTTGGCGGTGAGGCTGTGATGACCTCGCCAGATGCAGCCAGCGGCACGGCAAGAATTGTCGAAGCACTGCCATTTCTTGTCGACTCCAATGTGATTATCAATGTGCAAGGAGACGAACCAGAGATCTCTGCCGCCGCCATCGATGCGGCAATCGATCTGCTCACGCGCTGTCCGGCAGCGGGCGTGGCCACGCTCGTGACACCGCTGCTCCGCAGCGAAGATCTCCACGACCCCGCTTTAGTCAAAGCAGTGCTCACCCCATGGCGATCGCAATCTACCCCCATAGGAATTTCTCCGGAACCCGTGGTGGACGCGTGGCGGGCCCTCTACTTTAGTCGCGCTTTGGTGCCTGCTGCCCGCGACTGGAGCGACTCGCTTTTGGCGATCACGCCCCCGCTTTACTGGCAGCATGTCGGCCTCTACGCCTACCGCCGCAGCGTCCTGGAGGCCTGGAACGACCTGCCCGAATCGCGACTGGCAACGCTCGAAAGTCTGGAACAGTTGCGTCTGATTGAGGCCGGCATTGCCGTCGTGGCCGGCGTGGTCGACCATGCAGCACGGGGCATCGATACTCCAAAAGACTATGCGGCTTTTGTGAAACGGCAGTCTGCCCGACAAACAGAGAATTAAAAATGCCTTCGTCGACAGCAGGCTTTTCCTCGGCTCTTCTGCCGACTCGGCTCTCCGCTAGTGCACGCGAGCAGATTGAAATAAGCGTGCAAACAATCGGCCGCTCGCTGCTGGAAAAGTCTCTCGCCGGCCAGCCGTCACCGATTTCTTCGGAGTGGTGGGTACAGCAGGCTGGCGAATGGGCCATGCACGACGATGAACTCAAAGTGCGGTTGTTTCGGCTCGTCGACTGCATGCCGATGCTCGAAGATCCAACCTCGCTCAATCGCCACATGCGAGAATACCTAGATAAAGACACGCTTCGACGGCTCCCGACAATCTTGCGGATGGCGATGGAAGCGGCACAGACAGGATTGCTAGCGCCGCTGGCTGCCCGCGCGGTGCGGGCAGCAACGCTGGCGCAGGGGAGGCGATTCATTGCCGGCACTACGCCTGCCGAGGCTGCGCAGGCGGCACTCGGAGAACGCCATCGCCATCGCGGCTTCACGCTCGACCTGCTCGGCGAGGCGGTTACGAGTGAGACCCAGGCCGACGCCTACGCCGCAGCCTACAGGCATCTGCTGGAAGAGCTTCCCGGTATCGCTAGCCACTGGGCAGCCGATCCGCTTGTCGATGATGGGCCAGAGCCTGCCCCTTTGCCTGCGACCGTTCGTGTCGGAAGCGGAAATGAAAAACCCTCCGGACAACTGCCACGAGTCAATGTTTCGCTCAAGCTTTCGGCGCTCGACAGTCAGTTTGATGCGATTGATCCGCGTGGCACAATCCGTCGCGTGCTCGCGCGGTTGCGGCCCCTGTGGCGATTGGCCCGTGCCCAGCAGGCTCAGGTTCACATTGATATGGAGAGCTATGCCAGCAAAGACCTTGCGCTGGCAATCTTTCAACAGCTTGCCAGCGAAGAGGAGTTTCGAGACTGGCCGCACTGCGGCATTGTTGTGCAGTGTTATCTGCGCGATGCGCCGAGTGATCTGGAATCACTGCTGGCATGGGCCCGCAGGCGGGGCACGCCTATTTGGGTGCGGCTGGTAAAGGGGGCCTACTGGGACTACGAAACGATTCACGCCCAGGCCGCCGGTTGGCCGCGGCCTGTCTGGGAGCAGAAGTGGCAAACCGACGCTTGCTTCGAGGCAGCCACCACATTTCTGATGGAACACTCAGAGTTCCTCAGGCCGGCTTTGGGCAGTCACAACCTCCGGTCACTGGCGCATGGCATGGCTGTGGCCGAGCACCTTGGCATCGATCGCCGGGCCGTTGAAATGCAGATGCTCTACGGCATGGGCGATGCTGAAAAAGACGCGGTCACCGCGGCCGGATGGCGGATGAGGGTGTACATGCCGTACGGCCAACTCGTGCCTGGCATGGCGTATCTGGTGCGGCGGTTGCTCGAAAACTCTTCTAACGATTCATTTTTGCGAGCGGGATTTGTCAAGCATCTGCCTGCCGAGACGCTTTTTGCTCCACCCCATGCGTGGGCCGGCGAGTTGCTCAAACCCTCCTTATCGACAACAGACACGCCCAACTCGTCTTCATTTACAAACGAACCGCACAGCGACTTTTCTCGTTCCCTTGTGCGGCAATCGATGCAGACCGCGATCGAACGCTTGCGTGCCGACTTGGCCGGTGATCGAGCAGTCGTTGTGCCAATCATTATCAATGGTCATCGGGAAGAGTCGGCTGATCGATTTATGCGACATGATCCTGCCGACCATGCCAGGCTCGTGGCTACGATCTGTGCCGCCACGCCTGAGGCAGCCCGTCGTGCTGTGACTGCTGCCAGTAACGCTTTGCCAGCATGGCGTGCCAGTGGTTGGAAGCATCGCGCCGGTCTGCTCAGGGCAGTTGCGGCTTTGATCGGGCAACGGCGGTTTGCATTAGCGGCGCTACAAATCGTTGAAGTCGGGAAACCGTGGCGAGAGGCCGATGCGGAGGTGGCAGAGGCGATTGATTTCTGTAACTACTACGCATACAAGGCCGAATCAC
>QWQJ01000150.1 GCA_003670865.1 Planctomycetota bacterium
GACAGTTGCCGCTATCGAACAGAGTATGCGAGATGTCTTGGCTGCTCACGAGATTGCGGTCGACTACGCAGCCGTGGTCGACCTTGAGTCGCTGAAATCGCTCGAAGAGTCGGCCTACCGGCCGCCTTCTAACCAAGAGTCGGCCTACCGGCTGCCTTCTAACCAAGAGTCGGCCTACCGGCCGACTATGAGCCAAGTGTCAGCCGGCATGGCGATCGCAATGGTGGCCGGCCGCCTAGGTTCAACCCGATTGATCGACAACCGTCAATTGCCGACTCGCAGGACGTAAAACCTCAGCCCCGGCGCCGTAGCGGGCCGCCCTCGTCTTTCTAAAATGTTCTCCACTCTCTTTCACATTCCGTCGCAGATTGGATCGGGCGATAACTCCCTGCCGCTGTTTGGCTGGGGCGTGCTGCTGGGAGTCTGGGCGGTGTTTGGGGGGGCTCTCTTAGCGTGGACGGCACGCCGGCACGGCCTGCGCTCGAGCGTATCTGCGCTGGGAATGCCGCTGGCGATTGCCGGCCTGATGATCTTCTGGCTCTTGCCCTCATTGGATGACGGGCAAGGAGTGCCCGTGCGGGGCTACGGCGTTATGTTGCTGTTGGCGGCGACAGCGGCGATCTGGCTTTCGATTGCACGGGGCCGATCAATAGGCTTTGATGCCGACACGCTTCTAGCACTGGGAATGGAGGTCTTTGTCTGGGGTATTCTTGGCGCTCGATTGTTTTATGTGATTGAATACCACACGCATTTTTTTCCGCCTGGGCGGAGCTTGCCCGAGTCGCTTCTGGATGCGATCAACATCCCAGCAGGCGGCCTGGTGGTATTTGGTTCGTTGCCAACGGCAGCATTTGCAGCCTGGCGTTTTTCCAAGCGTCGGGGTCTGCCGCTCATGCGTTTGGCCGACTGCATCGCGCCGGGACTCCTGCTGGGGCTGGCCATTGGCCGCATCGGCTGCTTTTTAAATGGCTGCTGTTATGGAGGGCAGTGCGACCTGCCGTGGGCCGTACAATTTCCACCTGAGAGTCCGCCCTGGTTAGATCAGGTAGCACATAAACTTCTAGATCCAGTAGCCCAAGCCTCTGGAGTGCCACCTTGGAGCTTAGCGGTGCATCCGGCGCAGTTGTATGCGGCCCTCGACGCAGCCCTCTTGTCGCTGTTGGCCGTTTGCTACGCGCCGCTGGCCCGCCGCGATGGTGAAGTCTTTGCCCTTGTGCTCACGCTCCATCCAATTTCACGCTTACTCTTAGAGTCAATTCGTGTCGATGAATCGCCAGCCTTCAACACCTCCCTTTCGATTTCACAACTCGTCTCGCTTCTGCTGCTCTGCTGTGCGGCCACGCTCTGGTGGTGGCTGGCTCGACAGCCACTCGAGCGGGGAGCCAGAATCGGTGCCGCAGATGCGGCCGCAGGCACTGGGCTTTGACGATCCGTCTGTTAGCAGCGACAGTAGAATGGGCAGTTTGCCTGAAGGCATAGGCCTACCAAGGATTGAACAGGGCAACGCTTGGTGACGGGGAACTTTCCCCGATCCACTAGCATCAAAAGGTCAGGCGTTTCGCGTGGGCACCCAGTTCGAGAAGACCAGCACAGTTGAAACCACCATTTCCGGAGGGGGCGAGGCCGATGCCGCGCTCTTGGCAGAGGCTGTGGCAGAGGCTGTGGCCGGTAGTCGGACGGCTTTTGCCTGGCTGGTTTCGCGCTACCAACGCCCCATTCACGCGTTGCTAGAACGGCTTTGTGGCTGTCCGGAAACGGCTCGTGACTTGGCGCAGGAAACATTCGTGTCGGCGTTTCAGCATCTGGCTACCTTCGAGCATCGCAGCGAGTTTTTCACATGGCTCTATCGCATCGCCTGCAATCACGCATTCGCCGCTCGTCGGCGACGAAAGCCCGTTGTCTCTTTCAGTGGTGCGCAGGTGGGCTTCAATTCCAACAGCCCTGCGTCTCTGCCCGATCCTGTGGCGACGGGCACCGATGTTTCAGCGCGACTGCAACAGCAGGAACTCCAACAACAACTGTCCGCTGCGCTCAATCAGATCGACCAGCGGTTTCGAGAGGTGGTTGTTCTCTGCGACATGCAGGGGTTGAGCTACGAGGAGATTGCCGGAATTCTGAAGATTCCCCTCGGCACGGTGCGCAGTCGCCTGCACAGAGGCCGCAGCGTCCTGCGACAACTCGTAACGCCCCTCTAGAATCCGTTGTGCTCGTAAAACTCAAGTGATTTTTGCATGAACCTCTCCAACAACCCTCTTTCCCTCGACGATCCGCGACTCAGCGAATGGATTGACGGCCGACTTTCTGTTAGCGAGGCGATGGATGTCGAGCAGGCCGTCGCCGCGAGCACTGAGCTATCTCGCGCTGTCGCCAACCTGCGCGCTATCAAAAAGGCTTTGCGGCAGATCCAGCCTCAGTTGCCCAGCGTGGACTTTGTGGATCGCGTGATGCAGGCGATTCAATCGCTGATCCGCCAACAACAGGCCAACGCAAAGAGTGCCAATGATGAAACAGCAGACTCGGCCGTCGCTGCTGAGTGGCAGCGAATTGAAACCGAGCGGATCGATGAAGAACGGTCGGAAGCACTGGAGGACGCGAGGGCAGAGGAGGATGGAGCCATAGAGGCCGGCAGCCTTCAACAACCTGCAGTGACACAGTCGCAAAAACGCTGGCAGTTTGCTGCCATGGCTGGTGCACTGGCAGCAGGCCTGCTCGTCACGCTCGTGATCAACATGCCCCGCGGTGACCACATGCTTGAAGCGACAACGGCTCAGCAAAAACGATCGCAACAACTGGAGCGATCCCGCGCCGCCGAGCAACTCCTAGCTACTGCTGCGACCAAGAGCGACGGCGAGTTTGGGAAAGCGGCGGCAAACGCACCGCCCGAGGGATTGCTGGTGCGGGTGCGAGTGCGCGACGAAGAGGGCCGGCAACGTTTGGACGAACTACTGGCAGCGAGTGCCTTTCGCATCGATAGCCTTGATCAGGAGCCACAGCGACTCAGCGGCGTCGGCACGCCAGAGGTAATCGACACGCTACTGGTGGCTCTTGCCGAGCCCTCGAGTGGCCTCTTTCTCGAATCGATTCGAGTGTTTGCCCTGAGTGAGGTGGCTGCCGACAAGGCTCTCGACAAACCGAGCGGCCTAGCTGCGAGCCCTCCTCTCTTAAGAGCAGCACGCGAGGGCGCTACGCTGAAAAATCACGCACCAAAAATTGACTCCTTGGTTGAGACGGCCAAGGACGGCAGTCCGCAACGCGATGTCCCAACCAACGGCGTGGCGGCAGCAAGGACCGCTCAGGCTTCTAGCGGCGTCGCTGACTCTAGCGGCGTCGCTGACTCTAGCGGCGTCGCTGACTCTAGCGGCGTCCCTGCTCTACCTGGAAAGCCCGGAATCGACGCCAAACAAACTAGAACTGAATCTCTGCTTGATCCACCTGATTCGTTCGAGCAAAGCGGCAGAAAATCTGCTCCCATCCAGCTAAGCGTGCGATTGCGGATCGACATCATCGACGAGACCGAGGGGAATACCGTTCCCGGCGAGTCTGCTCAAAAGGATCCCCAATGACTCCTGACGATACCCGGCCTGAGGTGACCGGTGGCGGCCGGGTGGTCACCATCCGCTGCCGCTTCGACGGGCCGCTGGTCGTCGAGGTATCCGAGTCACCCGCAGGATCGCATTCACACATTCAGATTCTGGTGATCGACCATCTGGGAAATCCTTTTGCCTTACCGACCAAAAAATTGCTGGCACTTTGCCGTTGCGGCCAGACAAAAACCCGACCATTTTGTGACGGATCTCATAAAATTTGCGGGTTCGAGGCAGCCGATCTGGCTGCGGGATAATGGGTCGTATTGTGCCGTATAGCAAAGCCGTGCGTGCGGCGGAAGGTGTTCCGTGCAAACCACTTGCGCTAGGGCTCAATCGCAAAACCTCGGTTTTGCAGGCTCCGAGCGATCTGGACTCATCTGAAAAGGCCATGTACGGTTAAGGGTCTCAATCGAAAAGATCTACCTCGCTCCAACATTTCCGATATATTCACAGCACGATGTCGCATCACACACCCAATTTTTATCAACGGTACAGCGTTGGGATCATGGCGGTCCTGGTTTTTTTTCTGCCCATGGTCGTGGTGGGAGCAATCAAGGCCAAGGGAAATAATCGCAACGACGTCAAGGGCTGGCTGCCGCTGGAATACCCGGAAACGCAGGTTTACAGGTTTTTCAGGCGTAATTTCCAGGGTGAGGAGTTTATTCTTCTGAGCTGGGATGGGTGCACGATGACCGACCCACGGCTGGAACTGTTAGCCCGCAAACTGCTGCCACCGCCGGAGGAAGCCGCTCGGATCGACCGGCCAATCTACTTTAAAACCGCCCTGACGGGCCCCAGAGCCGTCGAGCGAATGACCTCCGAACCGCTCAATTTAACGGCTGAGGAGGCCATTTCTCGACTGACAGGAGCCCTGATCGGCCCGCCCCAAGCGGGGGTGACGGCTTTGTCGGCAGAGGACAATCTCAATCATCGACAAACCTGCCTGGTGCTGACGCTTGCCGACACCGCCCGTGCCAACCTGCACGGGGCGATCGACATGATCAAGCAAATTGGCACCGACGAGTGTGGTATCCCAGAAAAAACACTTCACATGGGGGGGCCCCCTGTAGACAATGTCTCGATCGATAAAGCTGGGCAAACGAGCGTAACTCTTCTTTTTGCGCTCTCGCTGGTGGTCGGCTTTTTTGTCAGTTGGTGGAGCCTGAAGAGCAAACTGCTCGTTGGCTTGGTGCTCGCTTCGGGTGTCTACAGCATGTTTTCCAGCCTCGCGGTGGTCTGGTATTCAGGCTATCCAGTCGATGCGATCCTGCTGACGATGCCGTCGCTTGTCTATGTGGCCACAACCAGCGGGGCGATCCATTTGGCCAACTACTACCGCGATCAAATTGCAGAAACCGGAATCGTGGAGGGGGCGGCTGGCCGCTCGGTGCATCACGCCCTCTTGCCCCTCTCACTGGCCACCGGCACAACAGCCATCGGTCTGGCCACGCTGGCTGTCAGCGAATTGGTGCCGATCCGAATGTTTGGCATCTTCTCGGCGATCGGCGTTGTGGTCAGCTTTTTTGTGCTGGTCCTATTCATGCCAGCGGCGCTGGAGCTCTTTCCGCCCAAGCTCACTGGCAAATTTGACAACGACGAATCCGCCCCGGGATGGCAGCCAATCGAAGCCAGTCGCTGGTGGCGATGCGGCCAATGGGTTACGCGGCACAACGGATTCGTCGCCACGGCCTGCCTGCTAGTGATGGTGGCTGTGGGCTATGGCATGACACGGGTCGAGAGCAGCGTGCAACTGATGCGGCTCTTCGCACCAAATGCGCGCATTCGTACCGACTACAAGTGGCTGGAAACAAACCTCGGCCCACTGGTGCCGATGGAGATTCTTGTGCGGATCGACGACACTCAGTGCAAACTTAACTTCCTCGAACGGATGGAACTCGTTGGTGATATTCAGCGGCAAATCGGTACGCTTGATGAAGTGGGAAGCTCCCTGTCAACAGTGACCTTTGGTCGCAGCCTCGATTCGGGTGAGGGTGGCAATGGCCTCGGCGGAGCTGCCGCTCGAGCCTTTGGCTTGGGAGCTCGGACAAAACGGAGTGTT
Organism: Planctomycetota bacterium; assembly: GCA_003670865.1. Lineage (GTDB taxonomy): Bacteria > Planctomycetota > Planctomycetia > Pirellulales > UBA1268 > BAIKAL-G1-2R. The sequence goes on from QWQJ01000150.1 coordinate 5,647, forward strand.
CTCAATCGCCGTTTGATGGCCCATCGACAAGATTTTCTCGACGGTGACTACCTCCGCGAGGCGACGCTTGACGACGGCCGCGAACAGGAACTGTGGCGAATCAGCGCTCGAGTGAGCGCCACCAAGGAAGTTGACTACGCGTTGTTTCAACGCGATTTGCAAACCCAGATTGAACCAATTTTAGATGAGATGAAAAAGGATGGTGTGACGGGTATTTCAGTCGACTATACGGGGCTCGTGCCGCTGGTCTACAAGGCACAGCACTCTCTTCTAGACGGTCTGATCTTCGGCTTTGTCACCGACTTCGCAATCATTGTGGTTGTGATGGTGTTGCTCTGCCGGGCCACTTCCGCTGGGTTTGTGTTGCTGCTGCCGGCAGCCTTTCCTGCGATCGTGGTCTTTGGGGCGATGGGCTGGGGGAACTCGCTCTTTCAGACACTCAACTACGGCACACTTTTAATTGATATTGGCACGGTGATGGCGCCGAGTGTGGCGCTGGGCGTGACGGTTGACGATGTTGTGCATTTCATGCTGTGGTTTCGTCGCGGTATCGCCGATGGCCTAGATCGCAAACAGGCTGTGATGCTGGCCTACAAGGGCTGTGCGCGGGCCATGTATCAAAGCTGGGGCGTGATCGGCATTGGGCTTTCTGTTTTTTCGCTGTCGCCGTTTGGGCCGACACAGCGGTTTGGCCACATGATGCTGGCGATGCTGACGGTCGCACTCGTCGGCAATTTGGTGTTGCTGCCGGCGCTGCTGGCCGGTCCTTTAGGGGCTGTCTTTAGCTGGAGCGTGCTGCGAATCGAACGCAAAAAAGCGAGCCGGAGTGATGGTCGCAAAGTGATGGCCGATGCCGGCAGCGACGCTCTGCCGGCCCCGCACGTGCTGCCGAGTCCGGCTGCCAAGCAGGTCGTGCACGCGTAGGCATCGCGGCGACGACAGGCCGAGGAAACACTCCAATCGAACCACCGAACCGGACCCTCGAGCAATTGGACAGTGACACGGGGTTGCCGAAGGCGACAGTGATTCTCAAGCCAAAGCGGGCCCGCCCTTTTTTTGGCCGTCATCCGTGGGTGCTGGAGGGTGCGGTCTTGCGGGTCGATGGCACGCCCGCCGATGGCGATGTCGTCGACTTGGCAACGCACGATGGCATGTTTGTGGCCAGGGGCCTCTGGAATGCGGCCAGTAAGCTCCGCGTTCGGCTCTATGCTTTTGATCCGGCCACAAAGCTGGATGCCGCTTTGTGGCAATCCCGGCTGGAAGCGGCGATTGACTTACGGCGGGCACTGGGCCGCAATGATCCCTATGGCGGCACACGACTGGTCAACAGTGAAGGCGATGGACTTTCCGGCCTGATTGTCGATCGCTATGCCGAGTATCTTTGTGTGCAGGTGACGGGCTTGGCAATGTCGCTGCGATTGGAGTCGATCTGCGAGAGCTTACAGACACTGCTAACGCCTCGAGGAATTCTGTTGCGAGGTGCGGAGCGAGGGCTCTCCAAGCTGGAGGGACTGCACCTGCCAGATAGGGTGGTGCGAGGCGTAGCGCCCACGGGCCCGATTTTTGTGACCGAGCACGGCCTCAAGTTTGGAATCGACTTGACCGAAGGCCAAAAGACGGGCTTCTATCTCGATCAACGCGACAATCGACAGGCTGCGGCGCAACTGGCTCAAGGCCGCCGCGTGTTGGATATGTTTTGTTATTCCGGTGGTTTTAGCGTGGCGTGTGCGGTGCAGGGATCGGCTAGCAGCGTGCTGGCTGTCGATTCCAGTCTCAAGGCCACAAGCATGGCTCGGGCAAATGCCGATTTGAATGGGGCTAAAAATGTGACGGTCGAGACAGCCGATGCATTTGAAAAAATGCAGGCCCTGCAGGTGGCAGGCGAAAAATATGGCTTGGTCATTCTGGATCCACCCAAGTTTGCCAGAAGCCGTGCTTCTCTCGACGATGCCGTGCGGGCCTACCACCGAATCAATCGGCTGGCAGTCGATCTCTTGGAGCCTGGCGGGGTGCTCGTGACCTGCTCCTGCTCAGGCGCCGTTTCGCGAGAAGATTTTTTAATGATGCTTTCGGGCGTTGCTCAGCGGAGCGGCCGCTCGATCCAAATGCTCGCATGCCGTGGCGCCGCCGCTGACCATCCGGTGAATGTCAACTGCCTTGAGGGGGAATACCTCAAGTGCGTGATTGGCACCATCGGCTAAGCAGCCGATGGTGGGGTGGTCATTTCAGCTTTCGCCGGTCATCGCAACTTTCGCCGGCTATAGCTTTCGCAATCGCGTGTATTCGTCCATCGTCACGGTTGTGAGTTCGCCATCATCTCTGGCCAGAATTAAAACGTCGCTGTAGACCTTGTCGTCAGGATTGCGGCGAAAATGTAGGCCGTGGCGACGCCGCTCGCGGCGCATCACTTTACCAACGGTTGTCGTGCTCCACGTAGCGCTCGACCCGACCGTGACGCCATGAATCACCTCGATCCGGTCGCCAGGTTCAAGCTTTTCGTACAGCACGCGTGATAAAAACTCTTCTGGTGTCATCAGGCTCTCCAGATCGTCAGGTCGTTCTTAGACTTCCTTCGAATCAATCCACTTCATCATCTTGCGAAGACCACGGCCGGTTTCTGTGAGCTTATGCTCGCGTTCGCGACGACGGGTCGCTTTAAACATCGCCGCCCCGCCACGGTTTTCCAGAATCCAGTCGCGGGCAAACTCACCAGAACGAATTTCCTCCAAGATCTTCTTCATTTCCTTGCGAGTCTCGTCGGTGATAATGCGTTTGCCGCGGGTGTAGTCGCCGTATTCGGCTGTGTTGGAAACGCTGTAGCGCATGTACTCAAGCCCGCCTTGATAGAAGAGATCGACGATCAACTTCATCTCGTGAAGGCACTCGAAGTAGGCCATTTCCGGTTGGTAGCCCGCTTCCACAAGCGTGTCGAAGCCGGCCTTGATGAGTTCTGAAACGCCACCACAAAGCACCGCCTGCTCACCAAACAGATCGGTTTCTGTCTCCTCGGCAATCGTTGTTTCAATCACGCCGCCCCGAGTGCCGCCGATCCCCTTGGCGTAGGCTAGACCCATTTTTTTGGTCTCCTGCGAAGCGCCAGCACCCAACGCAATCAAGCAAGGCACGCCGCCGCCTTTGACATATTCACTGCGAACCAAATGGCCCGGACCCTTGGGCGCTACCAGCAGAATGTCGTGGCCGGGTGGCGGCTCGACTTGGTTAAAGTGAAAGTTGAAGCCGTGGCTGGCCATCAGCACGGCACCCTTCTTAAGGTTTGGCTTGATCGAATTGCGGTAGACATCTGCCTGCAACTCGTCGGGCAGCAAGATATTGATCAAGTCGGCCTGCTTGACCGCATCTTCAACAGACAAGGGCTCAAAGCCGTGGCTCTTAGCGAGTTCATAGTTAGGCCCACCGGGTCGCTGGCCGACGACAACCTTGAGGCCGCTGTCGCGCAAATTTTGCGCCTGAGCATGGCCCTGACTGCCATAGCCGAGGATGGCGATTGTTTTGCCTTGGAGGACCTTGAGATCGGCGTCACTGTCGTAATAAATCGTGGCAGGCACGGAAAACTCCTAAAGGGGGTGAGGAACGAATGAGAAAAAAAGAATGAGGAGACCGACTCGGCACATAACTAAGCAAATGACTCCCGCGACGAGGCGTTGTCGGCCGGTCGGGCTCCATCGGCTGCCTCAGTGAGTTCACGGGTGGGGGGGCTGCCGCGCACCATTGCAATCCGACCCGTGCGCACCAGTTCTACAATGCCCAGCGGTCGCATCAACTCAATAAAGCCCTCTATTTTCTTTTCTGTGCCCGATATCTCCACAACCACGCCATCGGCTGCCACATCGACGATTCGCCCCCGAAAGATCTCGGCGAGTTCCTTGACTTCCGTCCGAGCGGAGCCAGAAGTGGCAGCCACTTTGATCAGCATTAAATCGCGTTCGACATAGTTTCTAGAACTAATATCTTCAACGCGGACGACCGTGACAATTTTCTCGAGTTGCCGACGCACCTGATCGAGCACGCGGTCGTCTCCGCGGAGCACAAAGGTCATGCGCGAAAATCCCCGGTCTTCGGTCTCTCCGACGGCGAGGCTATCGATGTTGTAGCCCCGGGAGGCCAGCATCCCCGCAACATGCGAGAGCACGCCCGGGACATTTTGAACGGTAGCCGAAAGGACATGTCGCATAGCGTTTGATTGCTTTCGGCAAAGACTTGCCGTAAAAAAAGGAAAATTCTTCGAGGACAGCGAATCAGTCTGCCAAAAACGACAAAAAGACTCGGGCAAAACCGATCGAAGTCTAGTGTGGGTAAAGCGGCCGATTCAAGCCTCAGCCATTCACTGCGGGCTTCTGGCAGGCAGTGGTTTGCAGTCGGGCACGGGGAACAGGCACTTGCGTTGACACGGGACACAAAAAACCGATAGTTTTTCAAGTCCGTCTGGATTTTGCTTTCTTTATTGCCCTCTCGATTCCCCCCAACCCCTGCGAGAGTACCTGCGTGTCGAACGTTTTGGCCCAAGAGTTGATTGAAGCGGGCGTGCATTTTGGCCACCGTGCCAGCCGCTGGAACCCGAAAATGCGACCCTACATCCATGGGCGTCGCAACCTGATCCACATTATCGATGTTCGGGAGACGATCCGCGGACTGCTGCGAGCCAGAAAATATTTGAAGCAGGTTGCATCGACAGGCAGCCTTGTGTTGTTTGTTGGCACTAAGCGTCAAGGAGCCGAAGCGGTGGCCCGAGAGGCAGCCCGTTGCGGCATGCCCTATGTCAGCGATCGCTGGCTCGGTGGCACGCTCACTAATTTTCGTACGATCCGCAACCGACTGGCCCGACTGGAGCAACTCGAAAAGCTGATGCCTTCGGATGAGTTCGGTGCCTATTCGAAAAAAATGCAGTCGTCGCTACGGCGTGAATATCGCAAGATGCTACGCAATCTCGGCGGCATTCGCACGCTCTCGCGGCTGCCAGAGTGCCTTGTGGTGTTTGATCCCAAAAAGGAAAAGAATGCCATCAATGAGGCACGTAAGACGGGCATTACAACCGTGGCTCTAATCGACACAGATTGTGATCCAGATGTGATCGATCTGCCGATTCCCGGCAACGACGACTCGATCCGTTCGATCGAACTCGTTGCTGCTCGACTGGCCGACGCGATTTTGGAAGGCAAAGCCGCCACAGCGACTGAAGCTCAAGTCTCAGCCGAGGGGAGCGATGTGGCTGTGGGTGAGGACGGCTCCGGTAAATCTGCCAAGCCGGCTCCAAGGGCACGGGCCTCGATTGCCAAGCGTGCTGTTCCCAAGCCGCCCAAAATGTAACGCCGCCGTTCATCTGTATCTGATACCGCTGCCGCTCGGTCCCAAGCGATCTCAAGTGATCCGAGGGGTGGTGTGATCCCGATTCCGAATCACAATTCCGTTCCCTTTGAGGAGAAACCAGAATGGCCGATATCAGTGCAGCTGCAGTCATGAGTTTGCGCGAAAAAACCGGACTTCCGATGATGGAGTGCAAAAAAGCACTCCTTGAGAGCGGCGGAAATACCGAACAGGCTGTTGAGTGGCTGCGGAAGCAGGGGATCAAAACGCAGGCTATGCGGGCCGATCGCGAAACATCGACCGGCCGTCTGGCTGTCTACAGCGATCTGGCCAAGGGAGTCGCCGCAATGATCGAGCTCAAGTGCGAAAGCGCCCCGGTGGCCGTCAGTCAGGACTTTAAAGACTTGGCCAATGATATGGCCAAACAGTTAGCCCTTGGCCCAGGCGCCGGCAGTGCCAGTGAATTGCTCGCTCAAAAAAGCCTCGCTGTGCCTGCCCGCACGCTCGGCGAACTGAAGGACGATCTCTTCAACCGCATGCGAGAGGTTTTTGAGCTGTCGAGGATCTGTCGGATCGACGCTCCCTGCGGAGCCTATGCCCACCACGACGGCACCAAAGCCGCTTTGGTTGAGCTTACTGGCAAGACTGCTGCAGACGATGCTGCTACGGTCGCGAAAGACATTGCCATGCATGTTGTCGCCACCGATCCCAAAGCCTTAACAAAAGAAGATCTCGACCCACTTCTCGTGGAAAAAGAGCGAGAAATTCTCAGCGAAGCCGCTCGCAACGAAGGCAAACCTGAGAACATCATTGCCAAGATGATTGAGGGCCGGTTGCGTAATTTTTTCAGCCAGTGCGTTTTGCTTGAGCAACCGTTTGTGAAGGACGACAAGCAAACGGTCGGGCAGTTGGCGAAGGCCGCCGGTCTTGAGATCAAGCGGATGGAGAATTGGAAGATCGGCGGCTGAAAATGTCTGCGCTCGATTCAGGCCCTTACAGTCGCGTGTTGCTCAAGCTCTCGGGGGAAAGCTTTGCGCGGCCTGGTGAACGAGGAATCGCCATGGACGAAGTCGTGCACATCGCAAAGCAGACCGTCCAGGCTGTCTCTCGCGGAGTGCAACTGGCTGTTGTTATTGGCGGCGGTAATATTCTACGCGGCGGTTCGTTCACCGCAGGCAATACTTCGATCCAAGAGGCAACAGCCCACTCGATGGGCATGCTTGCCACGGTCATCAATGGTTTGGCGCTGCAGGATGCTCTGGAAAGCTTCGGTGCGCAAACGCGGCTGATGACTGCCGTGCGAATGGATGGCGTTGCTGAGCCCTACATTCGGCGGCGGGCCAAGCGTCATTTAGAAAAGGAACGGATTGTGATTCTGGCTGCGGGCACCGGTAGTCCTTTTGTCACAACCGACACCGCTGCGGCACAGCGGTCCCTCGAATTAGAAGCTGATATTCTCATGAAGGCCACGCGCGTAGACGGCGTCTACTCCGACGATCCCGAAAAGAATCCTCACGCGATGCTCTATAGAGAGTTGACCTACCAGCAAGTGAGAGAGCAAAACTTGCGAGTTATGGATGCCACGGCGATTTCGCAGTGCATGGAGCACGCCATGCCAATCCTTGTCTTTAACTACCGCAAGGAAGGCAATATCGAGCGGGCCTTGGCCGGCGAAAAGATCGGCACGCTCGTCAGCGGCCGCCGCGATTAGCCCGGAGTTCTCGGCGACCCTTACGGCCTGTGGGGTTCGGTGGGTTGTGCGTGGCCGCTTGCCTCCCCGGCATGGGTCCTGCCAGAATTGGGGATTCGGGAAACTATCCCCGCCAGAGTCAATCCGCACGCGAAGGAGTTTTTTATGTCGGTTGAAGATATTTTGCTCGATGCCGAAGAGCGGATGGAAAAGGCGACGGAAGTCTTTCGCCATTCCTTGAGCGGTATTCGCACCGGACGAGCCAACCCCGGCCTAGTTGATTCGCTGCGGGTGGAGGTTTACGGTTCACCCACTCCGATCAAGGCGCTTGCCAGCGTTGGCGCTCCCGAGCCAAATCAGATCGTGATTCGGCCCTTCGATCCCGGCACCATTAAAGACATTGAAAAAGCCCTGCATGCCAGCGATCTGGGGTTCAATCCGCAGAGTGACGGCCGCGTCATTCGGATCACGATCCCAGCCCTCTCGACTGATGTGCGTCGTAAGATGACCGCTCGCATCAAGGAACTTGCTGAAGAATCGCGGGTCTCGATCCGCAGCGTGCGACGCGAGGCTAATAAAGCCTCCGACAACGAAAAGTCAGACGGCACTCTGACGGAAGACGATTGCAAAAGCACTCACGAAGAGGTCCAGGAACTCACGAAGAAGTTTGAGGCAAAGGTCGGCGATCTGGCACGCGCCAAGGAAGCTGAAGTGATGGAGGAGTAGGATGCTGCCAGAACCGGCGATCGATGTCGCTGATCTCGTCAAACACTACCGCGCCAGCGATGGCAGCGTGGTGCATGCCGTTGATGGCGTATCCCTGAACGTCTTTCCTGGTGAGATCGTAGGACTGCTCGGTGCCGATGGGGCTGGTAAAACATCGACTTTGCGTGTGATTGCCACGCTTCTCTCTCCGACAGCAGGCACCGCTTGCGTGGCTGGCTGCGATGTGCGACTGGATGCGATCTGTGTCCGTCGGCAACTCGGCTATGTGTCGGCCACCACCGGCGTTCCCGA
>QWQJ01000157.1 GCA_003670865.1 Planctomycetota bacterium
AAGCGAGTGCTGAAAACTACCGCTCAGCACATCGCAAATCTTTTTGAGGCAACTTGTCACCGTCCTGGACTTGATGGGATCTCCTTCATCGTCAAAGAAGAGGTCCATCAAATTGAGAACCGAAAGCACACCCACCACTTTGCGAGCCGAATCAATCACAGGAATCGCCCGCACTTCGGCAGCTTGCATCCGCTGGTAGACTTCGTGAAACGAATCACCCAAAGCGGCTGTTACGGCATCGCGACGGCAGATATCCTCAACGGCTGGGCGCACGTCCATGATAATTCGTGGGGCTGCTAGACCGGCCTGTGCAAGCACATATTCAGTGCGCTTATTGGGCGGGCCACAGCAGGCTGCAACGGCATCTGGCCGCGTGGTCTGCTGTAATAAATCAGCGTAGGCAATCGCCGAGCAGATCGCATCGGTGTCTGGATTGCGATGTCCAAAAACAAAAACGCTCATGAGCCAACTGTCTTAAAAGAGGCTATGCCCGGAGGAGGTCCCTCGGCAGCATCCGTGCTGGGTGGGGCCCGTTCCATGGTTCTTGTAAATCCTGGCCGGATGAAACCGACAGGTCCAAACCGCTTCCTCTCACCCGGGCATAGCCAAAACTGTCTGTCCAACGTTTTCTGCATAAAGTTTTGCGTGCCTTCAAGCCGTCAAGTCGTCCATGCGCTGGCGAAACTCTGGCATCGCGGCGGTCACAAATGCGTTCCATGCAGCTGGCTGCCAGATCTCGACGCAGACCGCCGCACCAACTACCACCAGTTCCGCGTTGGGCTCGACCGCGAGAAACTCACGAAAACCCTCGGGCACAACGAGCCTTCCCCGTTCAGCCAGTGAAATAACTTTGTGCCGCGTCGAGAGGAGTCGGCCCATGTCCTGCAGTTGCCCTACTCGCTGCGAAAGAAGGCCAGCCTGCAACTTGCTGCGGACGACATCGATTGCCGCATCGATTCGAGGTTTCCAAATCGCTGCTGGCCAGAGTGAAAGACAACCGATCCGTTCCTTTGCCAGCACGAGGCGTGGCCCGATCGCCAATAAAGGGGCGCATAATTCCGCTGGTAGAGCCAGCCGATGTCGCTCGTCGAGAGTGCGGACAAATTCTCCGATTAAGAGGTCTGCGACAGCACTCATATCCGCACCTCTCTAAAAAAAAGACCCACGCCGGTCGAGCTCCACGGCAAATCCCTGCTGAACAAACACAAGTTCGTGAGGGTAAATCTAATCGCTTATGGGCGCAGAACCCACTTAATAAGCATTAAATAGCCAAAAATGGGTTAACAAACCACAGAAAAGAGTCTAGCGACTTGGGTTAAAAGTGCAACTCGAGCGTTTCAAGCGAAAGATTGCCTCGTGGGACGGCGATCCATACCGTAGAAGTGGGCGGGTGGATAGCCTCTGCGGCCGTTCTTTGGCTATCCAGACAGGGGGCGTTTGCGTACCTCGAGCAAAACGCTCTCGTTGTCGCTGCCGCGAATCGGCCAAGAGGCGACACGGCGTACCGTGACTTTCTTGACAAAGCCGTGATGCCGTGCCTCGCCTTTTTCCGTTTCCCAGCGAGGGCCTTTCACAATCAGTATTCGCCCGTAAGCGTCGCACAGCGGTTCAAACCACTGCAACAGTTTCAGCAGCGGTGCAACAGCCCGCACCACAAGCGTATCGAATCGATCGCCATTCGCGAAGCTCTCGGCCACAAACCGCTGCGCCGGACCTTCGTGAACGGGGATGGAAAGGCCAATCTCCTCGATAATGTCACGCACGGCCCGCGCTCTTTTGGCCACACTCTCCGCGAGTTCAACGCGAAGTTGCGGGCGGAGAATTGCCAGAAGAACCCCGGGCACTCCGCCGCCTGTGCCCACATCCAAAATATGTTCCCCGCCAAAAGGGTCTTCGCTGGAACGCGACCCATCGAGATACGAGGCGATCGCAACCGCATCGGCCACGTCGCGCGAGACAAACTTCTCCACATCTGTGTGTCGAGTAAGGTTGAGCTTTGCATTCCACGCCCAAAGGCTTGTTGCATAAGCAGCAAGCCCGGGCAATGCTTCCGTTCCAACAGCTACTCCGAGCTGAACGGAGGCAGCAGCAATTTGATGGCTAAGGTCTGACTGGCTGAGTTGGCTCACTTGATAAATAGCATTTCGCGATAGGTCGGTAGCGGCCAGAGATCGTCGGGCAAAATGCTCTCGATCTGATCGGCTACCTCGCGAAGTGAAGCCATGGCTGGAATCACATCATCGTGGAAATGCTTGACTTCCGCCACAATGTCATGAGTGCCGTTGCCGAGTGTGGCTTCCAGTTCGTCAATCTTTTTCTCAAAGCTGCCAACAAGACCAGTCAGTTTATCGAGCGTGCCCATGTGCACTGTCTGGCCGATGCTCTTCAGCTTCGATGCCGTATCGACTAGCTCGCCTTGGTAGCGGTAGCCTGCCGGCAGGATCATGGTCTTGGCAATTTGCACAGCCGAATTTGCTTCAGCATTAATGTCCTTGCAGTAACGATCCATATAGATTTCGTAGCGGCTGCGCATTTCGCGTTCGGAGAGAACGCCATACTTCTCAAAGAGGGCAATGTTCTTGGGCGCAACGAGCACGTCGAGGGCTTCAGGCGTGGCCTTGAGATTAGGCAGGCCGCGCTTCTTGGCTTCAATCTGCCATTCCGGTGAGTAGCCGTTGCCATTAAAGATCACCGCTTTGTGTGCAGAAATAATTTGTTTCAGCAGTTTTTCAATCGCCCCGTTGAGCTTGCTAGCGTCACCACCAGTGGCTTTCTCTAATTCTGTGGCGATGAAGTCGAGGCTTTCCGCCACGATTGTATTGAGGGCCACCAGCGGACCGGCGATCGACTGGCTCGATCCGACGGCGCGAAACTCAAACTTATTTCCGGTGAATGCAAATGGACTCGTGCGATTGCGGTCACCGGCATGCTTGGGTAGTGGCGGCAGCGTGTCGACGCCAACATTCAGCGTGCCGCTGGCCTTGCTGCTGATGGCCTTGCCCTTTTCGAGCTGTTCAAAAACATCCGAGAGTTGTTCGCCCAGGAAAATGGAGATCACCGCCGGAGGGGCCTCATTGGCACCTAGTCGATGATCGTTGCCGCTAGCAGCGACCACAGACCGCAGCACGTCTCCATGGAGATGGACGGCACGAATCACGGCCGCGCAAAAGACCAAAAACTGTGCATTCCCATGAGGGCTTTCGCCTGGTTCCAGCAGGTTTCCCAGACGGCAGCCGATCGACCAGTTGACATGTTTGCCAGAGCCGTTGATCCCAGCAAAGGGCTTTTCATGCAACAGGCAGGCCATGCCGTACTTTTCAGCCACTCGTGTCAGCGTTTGCATAATCGTCTGCTGGTGGTCGGTGGCGATATTGGCATTTTCATACATTGGGGCAATTTCGTACTGCGACGGCGCCACTTCGTTGTGTCGAGTTTTGACCGGCACGCCGAGTTTGTAGAGATCTCTTTCGGCCTCTAACATGCAAGCTAGAACGCGTTCGGGGATCGCGCCAAAATACTGGTCCTCAAACTCTTGGCCCTTGGGCGGCTTTGCACCAAACAGCGTCCGGCCTGTCACAACGAGGTCGGGACGGGCGAAATAAAAATTCCGATCGATGAGGAAATATTCCTGCTCTGGACCAGCCGAGGCCGTCACGGGGCCAATGTCTTTGTGGCCAAACAGAGAGAGCACGCGACGGGCCTGCTTGTCGATGGCCTGCATTGATCTCAGCAGCGGCGTTTTTTTGTCGAGAGCCTCGCCCGTCCAAGAGCAGAACGCCGTGGGAATGCAGAGAGTGGTGCCGTTGGGATTGTCAAGAATGTAGGCTGGACTTGTTGGATCCCAAGCGGTGTAACCGCGGGCTTCAAATGTGGCTCGCAGGCCACCGGAGGGAAAGCTCGACGCATCGGGCTCGCCTTGAATCAATTCCTTCCCAGAAAACTCGGCAATCGCGTCGCCATCGCCTGTGGGAGTCAAAAAACTGTCGTGCTTCTCGGCAGTGAGGCCAGTCAATGGATAAAAAACATGTGCGTAGTGGGTTGCTCCCTTCTCGATCGCCCAGTCCTTCATCGCCATGGCCACGGCATCAGCGATGCTCGAATCAATCTGCTTGCCCTGTTTGATCGTCGCCTGCAGTGCCTTGTAGACGCTCTTCGGCAAGCGATCCTTCATGATCGATTCACTAAAGACATTCGCGCCAAAGATTTCACTCGTTGGCGTTTCGCGGAAGTTCCACGCTTGGCCGTTGGACTTGTAACTTGTGATCGCAGCAATTGCACTGGAACGGGCATTGGTCATGGCAGAATCCTTCTTTGAGTAACGGGCGCATTTAAAAGCGCGGTTTAGGAAATAAGAATGATGAAAGTGTCAACAAAACATCAAACAATTAATCAACCTCAAAAACAGCGACTGATCGAGAATATCGATCACATCGGCCCAACGTCGCACACCGCAGCCAGAAGGAAACTCTGCGGCGTATTTGAAGGGCTATCGCTGCTCGTGAAGCGGTAGCCTAGCGAGGCCAGAGGGCCTGTTCAAGTAGCCCTCTACTCCTAGCGGGCAACCGTCGAACGAGCGACGGATTTTGCTGCCGGAAGAGGCAGCATTTGACGGGCTGCCGCAATCGCCGTTTGTAAAGACGCGTCGGCGCGCGGGGTCTCGATAGCCTCAGTGCCTGAATCAAGCGGCTTGGCAGCCGTGTGAACCTGTAAGTCTGGCTCGACCCCCACTCGGCTGTAGGGATGGCCGTTGGGAGAATAAAACTTTGCCGTCGTCAGTCGCATGCCAACTCCGGCGACTTGCAGCGGAAAGATCCCCTGAATAGATCCTTTGCCATAGCTGCGGGTGCCGACGAGAGTGCCCCGGGCATGGTCGCGGATGGCACCAGCGAAGATTTCACTCGAACTCGCCGAGTCGCTGTCGATAATAACCGCCAAGGGCATTTTCCATGTGCCGGGACGACTGGCCGAATAGTTGAAGTCTTCTTCAGAACTGCGACCGCGCGTCGCTACCACGAGCCCCCGTTCCAGAAACAGATCGGCCACATCGACAGCGGACGACAAAAGCCCGCCGGGATTACCGCGGAGATCGATCACCAATGACCGCATGCCGGCACTATCCAGCCTCCGCAGAGCTGCTTCAAGATCGGCCGCCGTTGTTTTTTGAAACGAGGAGATTTTGAGGTAAGCCACGCCGGCAGCCGCATCGACGATTTTAATCTCTTCGACACTGGGCACCTCAACATGTTCGCGGCGCACGGTGACGGCTCGAGCTGGGCTTGGAGCTCGCAGGATGGCGAGGGTTACGAGCGACCCCTCAGGACCCTGCAAGAGTTGTGCTGACTCGTCCACATTGAGTCCTCCGATCGACTTTCCCCCAACGCCCACGAGATGGTCTCCCTTCCGCAAACCAGCCCGCTCTGCCGGACTGCCGGTGATCACATTCACGACCAGCAAGCCATCGGTGGCCGTTTTAAGTTCGATGCCAAGGCCGACAAAGTTGCCTTCAATCTGCGAGTAGAGATCGTTGAGTTGGCCTGTTGTGAGGAACGTCGAGTATTCATCGAGGCCGCCGATCGCAGCGGCAGTTAATTCCATCATCGTGACTGCCGGAGGGATACCCAGCGTTGAATGAGCGACGCGGGCGATCCACGTTGCAACTGTTTCAGCATCCGCTTGCGAAGAGACGGTGCGGCCGGCGGTGATCCGCGCTACCTCTTGTCGGTAGTGCATCCGGCGGTCAGGAGTGGCTTGCGCCGCATACACTGACACAAAGAGAGGATCATCGATGGCAACATCCATTGCCAGGCAGCCTCGAGTGACAAGTCTGGCAAAGTGAGGCGATTCAACATGGTGCGACGCGATCCGCGCAAGCACCTCGGCGTAGACGCGCCGGGCGTCGGTTTCAGCCAATGTGCTCAGCTGGGAGCGAAAAGCATTTTCACCATAGCGGCGAGCGATATCACAATGAATCTTCGCGAGGTCATAGTGCCCCAACAGCTCAGGGGCAAGGGTTCCTTTGCGGGCTGCGGTTTCGCAGATGCGGACAACATCGGCCCAGCGACGATCGCGCTGGAGCATCGTGACACGAACGACCATGTCATCTCGAGTCCCCTCTACTGGTCTCCAATCAAGTGAGGGTGCTGTGGCAGATACCGTGGCATCGGCGACAGGAAAATCGGCAGCCCTTGCTCTGGCACCGTCGGCGGATCCAAGCCAGAGCAGGCCGATCACGAGCACAGCCACGTTCATCAGCAACTGCCATGACCGTCGAAACGTGCACGCACGTGCCGGGCGTAAAAGAGAAGACGTCGGAGAGAAGGCGACGTTCACGTGGGCAATCCATTGTCTCGGAAGAGCCGCATTGTGTCGCGGCAGGCAGCGATCGATCCGTTGACCGCTCGCAAGTATGGATCATGTTTTCGTGGTAGTCAAAAAAGGCTTGCGTTTGCCGCATGAATTTTTTTGCCCACATCCCATCGAGCCAGATCTCCGTAGTGTTCTAGCCATAGCCCGAAAAAAACGATCTTCAGGCCACGATCGCACTATCGATGCGACACATTGGTAGTATGATTGTGCTGCGAGAAGAGGTCGCAGAATCCCTATGACCCATACACCCATACCGGTCGATCCGCCTTTCAACGGCCCGCTGCCCAACACGCAACCGACGCTGGTCTTAATGGATCGTGCCAGGCAAGGAGATCAGTCGGCCGTCAATGGTCTGCTTGCCCGTCATCGCGAGGCGATTAAACGCATCATTGATCGCCGCATGGATCGTCGCGTGCAGCAACGGGTCGATGCCAGTGACATTGTTCAGGAAGTGATGATTGAGGCCAGTCGCCGGCTCTATGACTATCTGGCGAATCCGATAATGCCCTTCCAACTCTGGCTTCGTCAGATGGCAAAAGACAGAGTCATCGATGCCCATCGGCGGCATCGTGTTGCCTCCAGTCGCAGCGTTGACCGGGAAGTTTCGATGACGCTGCCGGCGGGGGAGGATCATTCGCAAGCTGACATGATGGGACAAGTAGCAGACGATGAACTCACGCCTGCTGCCGCTGCGACGTGGCACGAACTCGAGCGTCGGTTTGCCGGGGCCGTGGAGATGCTTGACGAGGACGATCGACAGATTGTGTTGCTGCGTCACTTTGAGCATCTTTCGACCGCCGATGCCTCCGCTGTGCTTGGGCTCTCCAAGGCAGCGGCCGGAATGCGCTACCTGCGCGCGATGCGAAAACTGAGGGTGCTGTTAGACGGGGATGGGGCGGTCGCCGGTCTTGAGTCGCTTCAGATTGAGCAGGCAAGGCAAAGAGAAAGCGACAAAGGGTCATCCAAGCCCTCGGTATGATTGTGAGAATAAACTGAGAATTGCCGCATTGGCTGGCATTGACTTTCGGGGTGAGAGGGGCGAACTCCCAGCGAAAAGCCGCCGGTCTGTGATAGGTCTATGATGCTGTAGGGAGATGCTTCAGCTCTGGGGGCTCCTGCAGGTGTTTGATTCAGAAGATTCGTTGGGATTGATTCGAGATTCTCCGGCAAGCCATTGAGGAACAACAGATGGCCCTCCATCAACAAACGCGAGAAATAAAAAGAAGCCCGCGAGGCGTCGAGGCCCCCCTCTCCCTTGAACAAGAGGAGAGGTTGGCAGTTTTGTTGGACGACCTCTCGGACCAACCCGCAGGCAATGCTCAAGCAATCCTCGCATCGATGACAGCCTCGCACCCGGATGTGGCCGGACATTTACGAGAACTGTTTGCCACAATGATGATCACCGAGGCGGTTGCAGGGGGGTCAACAATCCTCAGTCGGACGGAGCGATCGAAGGCTTCCGTACAGAGCATTGCCGGGCTTCCAATCAGTCAGCCACGGTTTCCAAACGGTTTTATACCGGGCCGCACTGATCTTCCCGCCATGCTGGGAGATTACGAATTGCTCGAGGAAATCGGCCGCGGCGGCATGGGCATCGTCTATCGGGCCACGCAAAAAAGCCTAGGCCGAACAGTTGCAATTAAGATGCTGTTACAGCGAGATGGAGCCAACCAAGTTGATTTGGCTCGGTTTCGCGGGGAGGCCGAAGCGGCAGCGCAACTCGACCACCCAGGCCTTGTCTCCATCTTTGAAGTTGGAGAATGCGATGGGCATCCCTTCTACAGCATGCAATTCATCGAAGGCACAACCCTTGCCAAGCGTTTGACAGAAGGCCCGATGCCTCCGCGTGAAGTGGCAGCACTTTTAGCAGATGTGTCGGATGCGGTCCATGCGGCACATGCAGGCGGAGTTTTGCATCGCGATCTCAAACCCTCTAACATCCTGATCGATTCGGCGGGCAAGGCGCATGTTTCCGATTTTGGCCTGGCGAAACGTTTGCGGGGGGATGGATCGGTAACACACACCGGCGCCATTCTAGGCACTCCCAGCTACATGTCCCCAGAGCAGGCTGCTGGGAGTCGCGGGGATGTTGGTCCGACGAGTGATGTTTGGAGCTTGGGCGCCATTCTGTATCAAATGCTCACCGGCCGGCCGCCTTTTCAGGCATCCAATCCACTTGACACGCTTCTGGCAGTGCTCGAATCAGATCTGAGAATGCCCCGATCGATTAATAGTTTTATTGACCGCGACTTAGAAATGATCGTGCTTAAGAGTTTGCAGAAGCCGCAGGATCTTCGCTACGCCACCGCTGCTGCACTGGCACTCGATCTGCGGGCGTTTGTCGCGGGCGAGCCTGTTGCAGCCCGTCGCGTGGGGTTTGCTGATATTCTCAACCGCCTCTTTCGTGAAACACATCACGCGGTTGTGCTGGAAAACTGGGGCCTGCTCTGGATGTGGCACGCAGCCGTTTTGTTAGCCATGTGGATCATGACCAATGTCTTGATATGGCAGGGAGTCGAATCGCGTTGGTCATACTTTATTCTCTGGGCCGGCGGAATTTCCCTGTGGGTGCCGATTGTCTGGATGCTGCGTCAGCGGGCTGGGCCCGTGACGGCAGTGGAGCGACAGATCGCGCACATCTGGGGGGCCAGTATGATTGCCAGCCTGATGCTCTTCTGGGTCGAGTTGCTTCTTGATTTGCCAGTTTTAACGCTCGCACCTGTGATTGCACTTTTGACGGGAATGGTCTTTTTTATCAAAGCTGGAATCCTCTCTGGCGTCTTCTACATTCAGGCGGGCGTGCTCTTTCTAACCTCCCTTTTTATGTGTTTGACAGGTGACTTATCTCATCTGTTTTTTGGGGGAGTTATTTCTGCCTGCTTTTTTGTGCCAGGGCTAAAATATTATCGGAAAAGTTTTCGGACAGATGCACGAAAGTAGCGCCTGCTCGCGATGGTTTTATGTGGCTCTTGTCCTCTGCGTTTTCAGGCGGCCAAGAACAGCGTTGAGAACCAGTAGAGCCCACCGGCGAGAGTCATCGCGACGGGTAAGGTGAGAATCCATGCCAAAGCTATGTCCCGCACAGTTTCCAACTGAATGCCCGACTTGTTGGCCCACATGGTGCCAGTAACTCCGCTCGATAGAACATGAGTTGTACTGACTGGCATCCCAAACACATCAGCCAGCCCGATGGTAGTGGCGGCGACCAATTCGGCCGCGCCCCCTTGAGCGTAGGTCAGATGCGTCTTGCCGATCTTCTCCCCTACGGTCACGACAATTCGCTCCCAGCCAACCATAGTGCCAAGTCCTAGGCACAGCGCCACGCCCAGCACAACCCGGGCACATATTCAACCGGCTTGGACAGTTGTCCAGCGAGGCTTTTCAGCATCTTTGTTCGATCGCGTTCCATGCGGTCGCCAAATTGTCGCACCAGCGTTCGCACCGATGCGCCGAGTTCCACTAAGATTGGTCCGTAGTTTCCAGCGCTCATCAGCGTTTAGATCTTTAAAGCTCTGGCGACCCTCGAGGCTGGATGTCACCGCCCGTACCAGTACAAGAGGTTCCAGTGTGGCCAGTACAATGTCGTTTTTTGGAAACGGATCAAAGATTGTGTCGGTCATTTCAGATTCGATGGCTGCTGCGGCCGCCACCCCTTCCGACCGCGTCAGTCGCTCTACTTTGTTGGCAGCGCGGTGTTGCTCCCTGAGAGCCGTCATCAGCATGGCGAGCGAGGGCTCAGCCAACTCTTTCTCGAGGTCCTGGGCCGCTTTTATTGTGGCCGAGATTTCCGCACTCGAGGTACCCATCTGGAGCGCGTAGGTGGCCGGCACGATGCCAATCAGCACCAGCATGAGCCCCCTGCCTTTTTGGCCGTCATTGGAGCCGGGGGCAAAACTGACACCCGTGCAGGTGCCGATTAAGAGAGCGCGAATCCAGAGTGGCGGCGGCGCATCGCCTTTCGGTGGCTCGTAGAGTGCCTTAGAAGGAATAACAATTTTTGTAATGAGGAGCAATCCTGCCGCAAGTCCAAAGCCGATCAGGGGTGAAAGAATCAGTGCCATGCCGACCTCGGCTGCCTTGTGTCAATGAACTCCCTGGGCCTCGTCCAGATTTAATGTTGACAAGTAGGTCGACCGGTAAGAGATGCACAATGCTGAAGGCAACCGCGATTCCCCCGGCATGAACGCCGATAAAGTTTAAAGCCTCGACCACATAACAGCCGCATTAGGCTTTAGGCTTTTTGTATAAATCACGGTCGCGACAGCATTGGCCGTATCGTGGAAGCCGTTGATCACTTCAAATCCAAAGGCAATGACTAAGGCAACCAGCAAAAGAATTATCTGGCCTGTGCCAAGCGTGCGTAAGCTTTCAAAAAATTCTATGGGAGGGGCTCTGCGACAACTGAAATGGAAAATCGGTGTGAGGTCTCGGAAAGACCTCCACCGGTCTCAACTTATGAGCTTGAGAAGTGAAACAAGGAGTTGCGTTGGCTGCATCAAATCCTCATAATAGAGTTCAAGAGCCGATAAGATTCATAAGGAGTTATCACGATGGCAGAAGGGGACCGCGTACGAGTAAAACGGCGTTTTGCTGGCTCCAGTGCCTCCTACATGCACCACGGTATCGACATCGGTGACGGCACGGTCGTGCATGCGAGGCCAGATCACGCGGGGTCGTTACTGGCGGGTGGCCGTGTGGTGCGGACGAGTCTGGCCGAGTTTTCCAGTGGGGGGGATGTCTGGAAAACCCACGAACCGCCACCAGCATTTCCACCTGAAACAATTGTCGCTCGTTCGCTCCAGCATGTTGGACGCGACGGTTACCACCCGGTGATCGATAACTGCGAGCACTTTGCCACTTGGTGCGCCACTGGCGAGCGCTCGAGCCGACAGGTCGATATCGTGCTCTCGCGGATCACTCGGGTTATTACTCGTACGACGGTTGCTGTTTCAACGCGAGTGGCCGCTGGCGCAACCGAACAAATCGTTGTTCGCACGGTCATAGGTACCACTGTGCGTGTTGGACTGCGCACAATTGTGCCGGTAGCGATTGTGGCCGAGGGAGTCGCGCTGGCCACAGAATGGTCGGCGCATCAGGCGGGCCGATCTAGTGCCGACAGCCGCAGTGCGGGTGAGTCGGCAGGATTGGCTACTAGCACGATTGCCTGTGCGCTAGCGGGCATCGCCGGCGGGCCGCTGGGCATTGCGGCAGGAGCGCTTGCAGGCGCCGCACTCTGGACCGGAGGATCGTGCGTCACGGCGCTTGCTGGGCAGTTTGCCCGACGGCTAGCCAGTCGTTAGCCGCTCGAGTTCCAGAGGGATAAACGGTCTGTTTCATTACTGGCGGCATATCATTTTCGTAGCGATCGGGGCTTTTTAATAGTGGTATGCCCAGGGCATGATCTCGGCGAGGGTTGTCGAGGGATTCACTGGGAAAGCGAAAACGACCACCAGAAAAGCGCAGCTTTCGCGCTGCGGCAGGCATCGAATTCGAGATGTTTGACGCGATAGGACTCTCTCCCACATCCGGAAACCGACTATCATTTTTTCTGAGAAGGCCACATGTATACATGGCGATTGCTGCAAGCCGGCATGATATGTCTCGATGGCGGCTCGATGTTCGGGCTGATCCCACGGGTTGTCTGGTCAAAAACGGTGTCCACCGACAGCCAGGGCCGTATCTCCGTCGGCCAGAATTGTCTTTTGCTCGCAAACTCTGCGGGCGACCATATCCTGATTGAAGCTGGCAGCGGTAACAAACTCGATGCTAAGATGAGGGCTATCTTTAACCTGGGAGGCCGCACGGTTGAAGAGGCTGTCGGCGAGGTCGCTCCGATAAAAAGCGTCACGCATGTGCTTGTGACCCACCTGCATTTCGACCACGCCGGCGGTCTCACGCGACTCGCTCGCGAAGGTGAAGAACCCGATTGGATTCATCCGACAGCGGGCCTTGGTGTGGTTCGTTCGTTTGGTAATGCCGAGATCATTGTGCAGCATCGCGAATGGCGAGATGCAGTCGTCAACAACTCAGTGATGACGCGCACCTACCTGCTTGAAAATCTCGATCCCCTGAGGGAGCAGTTACGCACAGTTGACTCACCACTGCCATTTCCCCTTGGTCATCAACCAAGCCGAGACGACACGCCCGCATCCGCTGTAGACGAAAGAATGACGGAAGTTCTCCCTGGCATCTTTGTTTTTTTAGTGCCGGGGCACACGTGGGGTCAGCAGGCGGTGCTTTTTACAGACGATCAAGGACGCACCGTGGTTTTTACCCCGGATGTCATGCCCACGGTCGATCATTTAGGTGCAGCCTACAGCCTTGCCTACGACGTTGAACCCTACATAACGATGGTTACCAAACGCTGGTTTTTAGCGGCGGCTGCGAAAAACGACTGGCTCTTGGTTCTGGATCACGAAGTGAAAACACCCATTGTCCGAGTGCGTCCCGACGGCAAGGGATGGTATCTGCTTGTGCCGGAGGTGTGATACTTTTTTCACTGGGATTCGCTCAAAACAGGCTCCTAACCCGGCCGATCGGCACGAACGAGCAACGAGCAGCCATCCGACAGAATAATCATTTTCTAACAGTTTTTGAACAGTTTGCCCGTATCATTCGTAGAGACTTTCAAGGTACGGCAAGCCAATTTTGCTCTGCCGCCGCAGCGAGTCAATTCAGAACACTTCTTTTTGTCACGCAAAGGAGGCAAGCAATGAACCGGGAAGAGCTCTGGGCTTTGTGCCTACATTTCGCTAATCGCCAGACGAAGCGAGCAGGCACTGTGACTGTTACATTTGTCGATCCTACGCCGGAAATTATCAGCAGCTATCACCACGGCGAAATCTCGGAAAGTGAGAAAAACTCACTGCTTGTTTTCGTCGGCCCGCCTGGGGCAGAAGAGAGTGATGAAGACATGCGGGCTGGCTGCGCATGTGAGGATCAGGCGAGTGGCTGGTAATTCATGCACGCTGCAGTGACCCTTGGCAGGCTAAAATGGCGGCCGAGAGTCTTTTTTGAAGCGATCGCTGGAAAGCGGCAGCCCAAACGGCGATACTCAAGGTTATCTATAGCTCTTTTTTAAAGAGGGCTCGTAGTGAAATCTCGAGAGGAACTCGTTCTATGGTGCGCCGCTTGTTTGCGATCGTCTGCCTGATGCAGGCAGTATCCTCGGCCACTGCCGAGAATCCGGCCGCGCGCTATGCCGATTGGCAGCACACCGGTTCGCTCTGGATTCTGACCACGCCTGAGGGCGCCGATCTGCCGGCCACTTGCACAG
>QWQJ01000018.1 GCA_003670865.1 Planctomycetota bacterium
AAAATCGACTCTGAACCAGTTAGTCTAGGTTCGAATCCTAGTTCCCCAATTTTTTTGCTCGGTTCATCGCTCCTTTCGTGAGTAGGTTGCTCGGTGTGTATTCTCCGCAGAAACTCTGAACATCTTATGCCCAATACCTCTCGTCGGTACCCAGTCGTTTTCCTCGCCAGCATCGCCTTAGGGCTGGCAGTCGCTGCGACTGGCTCTGCCAAGGCTGCCGAAAAGGAAATCACTGCCTCAGTCGGCATCAAACTACTCGAGGTTCCGGCTGGAAAGTTCCTAATGGGGGACGAAAACAAGCTGGAAGTGACCATTTCCAAACCGTTCTATCTTGGGCAGACAGAGATTACGCAGAGTCAATGGAAGGCCGTGATGGGCACGGAGCCGTGGTGGGGTCAGCCGTATGCGAAGGACGGGCCTGCGTATGCCGCCAGTTACATCACCTTTGACGATGCTCAGGCCTTCTGTGTGAAATTGACTGCCATGGAACAGCAGGCCGGGAAAATTTCGGCGAGTATTAAATACATGCTCCCCACCGAAGCTCAGTGGGAGTATGCCTGTCGGGCTGGGACAACGACTTTCTATTCCTTCGGAGATAACGAAACCATTCTCGGCGACTACGCGTGGTTTGACAAAAATGCCTGGGTATCGACTGAAAAATGGGCCCGTGAGGTGTCGGGGAAAAAGCCTAGCCCGTGGGGTTTTCACGACATGCACGGCAACGTTTACGAATGGTGCAGCGACTGGTGCGATGGCCCTCTGGTGAGCGGAGCCGATCCCATCGGTCCGCCCGCTGGACCGGGTCGGGTGTTCCGCGGGGGTAGCTGGGACTACTATCCTTCTGGCTGTCGATCTGCTTCTCGTCGTGGCTTCACCCCGACATTCCGCACGTATTTCACTGGCTTTCGGGTACTGCGGACCGTGGAGTAAGAGCATTTCTTCGCCTTTCCCTCTAAAGATTTACACCCTTTGTCATCATTAGCCACCCAGTCCCAACCGCTTTCCTCGCTTCCTTCCGGACATAGAGTTCTGCTTGTCGATGATCAAAAACTTTTGGGCGAAGTGGTACGGCGCATGCTGGCCGATCAGCCCGACATTCTCTTTGAGTTTTGTAGCGATGCCGATCAAGCTCTCAAAACTGCTGCGGCATTTCAGCCCTCAGTGATTCTGCAAGATCTTGTTATGCCCGGCATCGACGGACTCGACATGGTGCGACGATTTCGATCCGTGGCCGCAAGTGCCAGCGTGCCAGTGATCGTGCTGTCGGCGCGAGAGGAGGCGGTTGTCAAGGCACAGCTCTTTGAGGCTGGCGCGAACGACTATTTGGTTAAGTTGCCCGATAAAATTGAGTTGATTGCCCGCATACGCGTCCACTCGGAAGCATATCGACGACTGCTCGAACGCAACGCTGCGTTTGAGGCACTTGAGCAGTCACTGGCCGATCTCAAACGCGAACGAGAAAAATCGGAGCGGTTGCTGCTCAATATTTTGCCCGAACAAATTGCCGCTCGCCTTAAGAATAGTGAGTCGACGATCGCGGAAAGCTTCTCGTCAGTAACAGTGCTCTTTGCCGACCTCTGCGGCTTCACAGAGTTTTCGCAGCATGTTGATGCACAGCAATTAGTGGCCCTTTTGGATGAAATCTTTTCAGCATTTGACCGCTTGGCACATGTGCACGGTGTTGAAAAAATCAAAACCATTGGGGATGCCTACATGGCGGTTGCCGGCCTTCCCGTACACCGCCCGGATCATGCTCAAGCTGTTGCAACGATGGCGATTGGAATGCAGGAGGCTTTTCGTGGCGTGATGCGGAGTCGGGGGCTTTCGCTGGAGGTTCGGATTGGCATTCACTCGGGGCCTGTTGTTGCCGGCGTGATCGGCCGACATAAGTTCACCTATGACTTGTGGGGCGACACTGTCAACATCGCCAGCCGAATGGAATCTCACGGAGAGCCATCGCGAATTCATATCTCGGACTCAACACGAACTCTACTTGACGGCGAGTTTCAGTTTGCCGATCGAGGTGAAGTCAACATTAAAGGAAAAGGGTTGATGTGCACGGCATTCCTGCTGGGGAGAATCTGACAAGCCAACTCTGAATCTGTGCTGAGCCAGTACTGATTCAGTGCCAGCTTTTGAGCCAACCGCGTCGCCAAAAGAATCTCACCATGACGCTTGAAACTACGGCCATGATTGCTAGAGCCACCAGTGAACCATAGCGGAACTCCAAGAGCGGCATGTTCCAAGGCGATGTTGTGTTGAAGTTCATGCCAAAGTAGCCTGTGATAAATGTCAGTGGCATGAAGACTGTCGCGATCACGGTGAGCAGCTTCATGACATCGTTCATGCGATTATTGAGGCTGGCGAGGTAAATGTCCCGCAAGTCGCTGCCAATCTCGCGATACGACTCCATGAGGTCAAGCAATTCCATAGTGTGGTCGTAACAGTCACGAAAATGAGCCCTTGCTAAGTCGCCGACCAGCGGCGTTGGCTCGCGGCCCAACGCATGGAGGAGATCGCGAGTGGGCCAGAGTGCTCGCCTGAGCGTCATTAGATCGCTACGCACATCGTGAATCCGCACCAGCGATTCGCGGGCTGGATTATTCATGGCGTCTTCTTCCAGCGATTCTAGGCGGTCCCCAAATTGTTCTAGTACGGGAAAGTAGCCGTCGATGACGGCATCGAGCAGCAGGGCACAGAGCGCATCGGCCCCAGCGTGACCAATGCGAGTGCGGCCGTGGCGGATGCGTTGGCGAACGCCATCAAAGCCATCGACGGCGAGTCGTTCACGGAATGTGATGATGTAGCGATCACCCAAAAATATACCCACCGGATCACTAACGATTCCATCACCTTCAAACCTCGCCATGCGGGCTGCAATCAAGACCTGATGGCCAAAGATCTCAACTTTCGGCCGTTCGTCAGGAGTGATCGCATCTTCGAGCGCCAATTCACCGATATCAAAGGCTCTGCCAATCATTTGAATCGTGGCAAGATCTTCGAGTCCCTCCACGTCGAGCCAGACCACGGGCCAGCGTTCACGGGTAATCACCAGTTCTTCGGGCCGTGTGACCAGCGACTCTTGGCATGTGTCGCCATCGCAGGCGATCATTCTCAATCGTGACGGGCCACTGGCTGACGGCAGTCCAGACCCGACCGCAGCGGCCAACGCTGTCGAACGAGGGTAGCGGCGACGACGATAGTGTTTTCGATTGTTCATAGGAGAATTTGATTACCATACAGTGGAAGCTCAGACGAGCGAAACCCACGACCGCCGCCACTCCTAGAAACGGAATCAGCGAAAGCATCGATTGCCATGCCCGACAAAGACAATTCTCCAGTTGGTGAGGCTTTGGCCTGGGCCTCTAGGATCATGGCAATTGGGTTGACGATGTTTTTGCCGGGAGTGTTTGGCACTTGGCTCGATGCTCGGCTGGGCACTCGTTTCTTGGCCGCGGCGGGGTTTGTGCTGGGGCTTTCTCTGGCCCTCGCCTCGCTCGTACGGATTGGCGGCCAGTCGATCTTAAAAAAAAAGGGACCGATACCTCTTGCGAGTCGTAAGGCGAACAGTATTGCTGCTGCACCAGACAGGCCACAAGTATCTTCTCCACGTCGATCCTCTCACTTTCGCACAACGTTGACCGGTAGCGGCGTGTTGTTGTTTGTGCTGGGGACAGCTGTGCTTGTGGCTCTAGCGATGGGTGATGGCCGCCCGCACTGGAACGAGGCTGTTGGATTTTCCGCCGGCGTTTGCGGGCTGAGTTCTCTGGGCGGATGGCTGGTAAATCGCGTTTTCTCGGCAAACCCAGCGGGGGCAGTGTCGGGAGCGCTTGCAGCGGTTATGGTACGCAGTCTATTTCCGCTCGCCGCGCTGGCGTGGCTGACGGTGCAGGGCGGAACGCTGCGGGATGCTAACGCCAGTGGCCTTTTGACCGCATTTTATCTGCTGCTGCTTGCCATTGATATTCTGCTGCACATCATGTTGGGTTCAGAGAACTCCCGTCACGCAAAAACGGATTGTAAAAACTAGATAGATCTAAACCTTTGCCTCTGCCTGGGCCCGAGGGCTTCAGCTGACGCTTCTCATATCCCCGAGGACTGCTCTCTTATGTCGGCGAATCCGATTTACCACTTGAAAGACTGCTATTTCTTTGAGGTGCCCAAGGCACTCTGGCGACAGGGCTACCAAACGCTCGACGATGTGCCGGGGTTTCTCCGGCAGGCACACCCAGACATCGGCGATGTGCAAACCTTCAAGGAAGCGCTCGACGGCAAGATCCTCATTCCGCAACCGTTTGCCAAACTCGACAGTCTGTACTCCGTTCAATCAGGGTTTGGCATATCGAAATACATGATTTTGCAACTCCTTGTGGCGGTGGTGATGCTCGTTCTTTTCACATGGCTAGCGGCTAAAATTCGGGCGGGCGAGGCCACAAAGGGAAAACTGGCCAATCTTCTAGAAGCCATACTGATCTTTGTCCGCGACACGATTGCTCGACCAGCGATCGACGATCCCCACGGCCATGCCGACAATCACGGCCATGTCCATCATGAGGGTGATACCTTTGTGCCGCTCCTGTGGACGCTCTTTTTTTTCATCTTGGGCTGCAATCTGCTTGGCATGGTGCCGTGGGCCGGTTCGCCGACGGCGTCATTTTCAGTGACTCTGGCTCTGGCTGGCGTCACCTTTGCCGCAGTATTGGTGGGCGGCATGTGGAAATTTGGCGTGCTGGGTTTCTTCTTTAACCAAGTGCCCTCGATGGATCTGCCAATCTTTTTGAGCCCGCTCAAACTGTTGATATTTGTGATCGAGATTCTTGGACTCGGCATTAAGCATCTGATTTTAGCCGTTCGACTTCTAGCCAACATGGTGGCCGGGCACTTGGTGCTACTGGGTATCATGGGCATGATTACGGCGGCAGCCACCGCTTCGACAGGAATGTGGGCAACAGTAGCCTCGATCAGTGTGGTGAGTGCCACCCTCTTTAGCCTGCTGGAACTATTTGTTGCCTTCCTCCAAGCCTATATTTTTACATTTCTATCCGCCCTTTTTATTGGGGCATCGGTTCACCACCACTAGTGTCCGCTCGTTTGCCGTCAACCCGATCCCCCCATCGGTAGACAAAAGCGTCAAAAACACGGGCTTCCGCAGTCACCCTTCAAAATCATCAGAAATCTCGTAGAACATCGGAACAGTTGTCGCCTAGCGGCGCGTTGAAATCATTCAAACGGTCACCATTTTTGTTTATCTGCTTTTAATTTTTGTTTCGGACTTTATTTTTAACTCGCGGGCGTTGGCCCGGTCCCTCATTTTCTAAGGAGTTTGATCCCGTGAAGATTCGATCTGTTCTCACCGTTCGTACGCTTAGCACGCTGGCTGCTGTTTTAGTCACGATGATCTGTGCTGATTTTGCCAGTGCCCAAGAGGCCGCTGGGGCCGGTAGTCGCTCACTGATTGAACTTACGCCATTTTTTGGCGTGGGCTTGGCGGTCATTGGTGCCGCTATGGGCATCGGCAAACTGGCAGCATCTGCATACGAGAGCATGGCCCGACAGCCTGAAGTCGCTGGCAACATCCAGACGGCGATGATTATTGCGGCGGCTCTCATTGAAGGATTTACGTTCTACGCGCTCTTTATCTGCTCGCAGAAGTGATTCCTATTGAGATCTGATTTTTTTATCGTCGTTGCAGACGCATGAGTCAGAATCTCTTCTGACCGACGAGGAGAGTTAGGGGTTGAAAACAGGCGGGCAGGTGTGGACGGCTTTGATTGATCGAAGCCGCTTCCACGCCAGCATTACCGCTGAGACTCGAAAACAGAGATGGGATTTCTTTCTGCGGAGAGCTTTCGATTATGAATGGCCTGATGTCTCTACCAATCAATTTGCATACGCTCCGTGCTGTTCGGTTTATAAGAATCGTTGGCTTCCTCACGGCTGTGGGGTTTTTCTGCATCGCTGAAGTGCGTGCCGACGACAGTCATTCCGCAAGCCACGACAGTCATGCCTCTGGCCACATTGAAATCGGCCATCAGCCACCAGCGGGCGTTACAAAAGCTGATTTCGAGTCTCCTGCTGAGTTTCGTAAGGATCTGGCGATTTACTCGTTTCTGGTTTTCTTGCTGCTTCTGGGACTGCTGTCCAAATTCGCCTGGACACCGATCATGCAGGGGCTGGAAAAACGCGAACAGGGTATTGCCGATATGCTCAACGCCACCCACGCCGCTAGCGATGATGCCAAAAAAATGTTGGCCTCCTACGAACGACGGTTGGCGACAGCGGCTGATGAAGTGCGGGCTATGCTGGAAGAAGCCCGTCGCGACGCCGATCTGACGCGGCAGACGATCATCGCCGAGGCTCGCACTGCAGCTGGTGAGGAACAGGCTCGCGCACGTTACGAAATTGGCCTCGCCCGCGACGATGCGTTAACGCAGATTGCTGAAAAAGCAAGCGATCTTGCCGTCCAAGTGGCAGGCAAATTTCTTCGCGAAAAACTTGGAAAAGATGATCAGGCACGTCTACTGCGGGAATCACTCGCGAACTTAACATCAAAGCCAAGTGTGAATTAAATTTTTGATCGATCCCTACCCGTCCTTCCTACCACACGTCTCTGCGAACCTGTCGATGACAGATCTATCCAATCAGCAAGCCCATCAGGATTCATTTGCTTCTAGCGGCCATCTGCCGACGGACACCGGTGTGCTGCGTTTGGCCAAGGTCTACGCGCAGGCCATCGTTGAGGCGGCTGATCGCAAAGCGTGTCGCCGCGAGGTGCTGGCGGAGCTAGGTGTCATCGTTCGGGATGTGTTGCCGAAAGTTCCAGCTGCCTACGCTGTTTTTGCCTCGCCACGCGTGAGTCCCCAAGAGAAGGGATCGATGATTGATCGCATCTGTGCCGGCAAGGTTCTGCCTACAACGCTGCATTCGTTGCATGTGCTGGCCCGCCACGGTCGACTGGGTATTGTTGCCGAAGTCGTCACCGCAGCCGAGCGACTGGCAAACGAACTCGATGGCCGCAAGCCCGCCATCATCACCACCGCCGTGCCGCTGGATGCCGCTGAACAGAGCCGCATCTTTGCTGAGATCGAACGATTACTCAGCCTGGCCCTCGCCCCTACGTTTGTCGTCAATCCCAACGTCCTTGGCGGCCTCATCGTTCGCGTTCAAGATACCGTTTATGACCATTCCGTCGCCACGAGTCTTGTACGGCTCGGCGATCGCCTGAAGCAGAGGAGTAACCATGAAATTCAATACAGACGAGATCGCCTCGGTACTGCGTGAGGAAATTGACCGCTTTGAATCGAGCATCGACGTCCGCGAAGTCGGTCGAGTGCTCGAAGTGGGCGACGGGATTGCCCGTGTATGGGGATTATCTGGCGTAATGGCCGGTGAAATGGTCGAGTTTCCCAGTGGAGTGATCGGTCTGGCGTTCAATCTCGAAGAAAATTCTGTCGGCGTGATCATCCTCGGTGACTACCTGAAGGTGACCGAAGGCGATGAGGTTCGCAGCACCGGTCGACTGCTCAGCGTGCCGGTGGGCGAGGCTGTCATTGGCCGCGTTTTGGATCCACTCGGAAATCCTCTCGACGGCAAGGGGCCTCTTGTCACAACCGAGCGTCGTCCAGTTGAAACGCTTGCTCCCGGCGTGGCTGATCGGGCTCCCGTGCGTGAACCGCTGCAAACAGGAATCAAGGCCGTCGATGCCATGACGCCGATTGGCCGTGGCCAACGCGAGTTGATCATCGGCGACCGAAAGACCGGCAAGACCGCGATTGGGATCGACGCGATTCTCAATCAAAAGGGTAGTGGCGTAAAATGCTTCTATGTTGCCATTGGCCAAAAAGATTCGACCGTTGCGGTTGTTATTGATGTGCTGCGAAAGTATGGCGCGATGGACTACACGACGGTGATCGTGTCGGGGGCAAGTACAGCCGCTCCATTGCAATACATTGCTCCCTATTCCGGTACAGCTATGGCGGAGTTCTTCATGTATCGAGGGGAACACGCACTGTGCGTGTACGACGATCTTTCTAAGCAGGCCGTGGCCTACCGCCAGTTGTCGCTGTTGATGAGACGCCCGCCAGGCCGCGAAGCCTACCCGGGCGACGTGTTTTACGCCCATAGCCGCTTGTTGGAACGATCGGCAAAACTTTCCCCAGAAAAGGGAGGAGGTTCGCTGACATCGCTGCCAATCATCGAAACACTGGAAGGGGAGGTCTCCGCTTACATTCCCACCAATGTGATCTCGATTACAGACGGCCAGATTTATCTGCAACCCGACCTCTTTTTTGCCGGTCAACGGCCCGCGATGAATGTTGGCATTTCTGTCTCACGAGTGGGTGGTGCCGCCCAGACAAAAGCGATGAAGAAGGTTTCGGGGGGTCTGCGGCTCGACTTGGCATCGTTTCGCGAACTTGAGGCATTTGCCCAACTCGGAACCGACCTCGATGCCGCTACGCAGTCTCGGCTTGATCGCGGCTATCGCATGGTAGAACTGCTCAAGCAGGGGCAGTATCAGCCAATGGAGGTAGTGGATCAAGTGTTGAGTATCTATGCTGGCACGAGGGGGCATCTCGACAAAATCAAACGCGAGGAAGTGGCGGCTTGGGAGAAAGAGTTTTTAGTATTCGTGCGTGATCAGATGTCTGAGTTGCGCGCCAAGATCGCCCAGAGCAACCAGCTTGACGATGAATCAGAACGACAACTCGAAGGGGCTATCGCAGAGTTTCAGCGGCAGTGGGCAGCCAAGGGCACATCTCCTGCGCAGCCTACGCTCGCCGTAGCGAGATAGTTTTTACAGGCATTTACAGATATGGCAAAAGCACGTGCACTCGACCGACGCCGACGTTCTGTTAAGAACATCCGCAAGATCACGCGCACTATGGAACTGATTGCCACAGCGCGATTTAAAAAAGCGATGGACCGCTCTATTGCCGCTCGCGACTACACCCTGCGACTGGCAAATATCCTTGAGAACATTGCCGGCGAAGGGGCCGGAATTATGCATCCCTTGCTTGAGGTGCGGCCTACCCAGAAAACCGGCGTGCTGATTCTGACAGGCAATCGAGGGCTTTGCGGAGGTTACAACTCCAATGTGGTTCGGCAATCCATGGCGGCAATTGGTCAGTGGCGCAGTGAGGGGATTCCCGCCGATGTGGCTGTTTCCGGAAAACGTGGGATATCAGCCCTTAAGTTTCGCGGGATTGTCACTAGTGCGCGGTACACAAACTTTGACGATAAACCTGATTTCGACGCCGTCAAGCCGATCGGTATGGCGTATCTAGCTGCCTTCACAACTGGTCAGATCGACCGACTTGATGTCGTCTACACCAAGTTTGACAGCATCGCCCGTCAGACAGCCATTACAGAAATGATCTTGCCGCTCAAAACTCCCGAACCGTCTGGAAAGTCTGGTCGCTCCAAGCTCTCTTCGCAAGAGTATGATTATTATCCGTCGGCCGAAAGTATTCTCGAAGAAATTTTGCCGGCCAGTTTTCTCTCGCGGTTTTATAAGTGTTTTTTGGATGCGGCTGTGAGTGAACAGGTGGCGCGGATGGTAGCGATGAAAGCTGCCACAGAAAATGCTGGCGGATTGATCAAGGACTTGTCTCGGCGTTACAACCGTGCCCGACAATCTCAAATCACGGGTGAAATCATGGAGATCTTGGGCGGAGTTGAAGCCCTCAAGGGAGCCTAGGGGTCCGTGACTGGCTCTGTACAAAGCAACCGATTCACTCTGAATTGACTAATTCTTAACAGCACACACATCACAAACTGTTTTTCAAAAACCCTTCACGATAGGATTGATACGACATCATGGCAACCGTTACGAAAGTGCCCGTCAGCGCTAGAAAAAATGTGGGTCGCGTTACGCAGGTCATCGGCTCGACATTCGATGTTGAGTTTCCTGAAGCCACTATTCCCGCCATTTACAATGCCGTCCGCATCGATGCTGACAAAAAAGGGATTTCTGTGCATTTAGTTGGTGAGGTGCAGCAGCATCTCGGAGGTGGCAAGGTGCGGTGCGTGGCCCTCGGGAGCACCGACGGCATGGTGCGGGGCGAAGAGGTTGTTGATACCGGCAGTCCTGTCAGCGTGCCGGTCGGCCCAGAAACGCTCGGCCGCGTTTTCAATCTGCTCGGCGAACCGATTGACAATCGCGGGCCGATTCAAACAGCCGAACGCTGGCCGATCCATCGCGATCCGCCACCGATTACAGATCTTTCCACTCGCACCGAGCTGTTTGAAACGGGCATCAAGGTGGTCGATCTCCTGACACCGTTTGTGCGAGGTGGAAAAGCTGGGCTGTTCGGCGGGGCAGGCCTGGGAAAGACGGTGATCCTCACAGAACTCATCGCTCGGATTGCCAGCGCCCACGGCGGCTACTCAGTCTTTGCGGGCGTCGGCGAGCGCACCAGAGAAGGCACCGATCTGTGGCTCGAAATGCAGGAAGCCAAAATCGGCGACACAGGTCGTAGCGTCATCGAGCAAACTTGCATGGTGTTTGGACAGATGAACGAACCGCCAGGGGCTCGCCTTCGTGTGGCACTTTCGGCGTTGACGATGGCCGAATACTTCCGTGATACAACTGGTGCCGACACGCTACTCTTTGTAGATAATATCTTTCGTTTTTCGCAAGCTGGCAGCGAGGTCAGTGCCTTGCTGGGTCGCATGCCGAGTGCTGTGGGTTATCAGCCGACACTGGCCACAGAAATGGGAGCACTCCAAGAGCGGATCACATCCACATCGAAGGGTGCGATCACGTCCGTTCAGGCAGTGTATGTGCCAGCAGACGATCCGACTGATCCAGCCCCGGCAACGGCGTTTGGTAATCTGGATGCCTTTCTTTATCTGGAACGATCAATCTCGGAGAAGGGTATCTACCCAGCGGTTGATCCTCTGGCTTCGAGCAGTCGCATTCTGGATCCTCAGTATGTGGGCGAGCGTCATTACAAAATTGCCCGTCGCGTACAGCGCACGCTGCAGCGGTATCGTGAACTCCAAGACATCATTGCGATTCTTGGAGTGGATGAACTCTCCGAAGAAGACAAACTCGTCGTGCACCGCGCTCGTCGCATGGAGCGATTCCTTTCGCAGCCGTTTCTTGTGGCCGAAGTCTTTACGGGCAAGCCGGGTGAAATTACGAGTTTGGCTGACACGATTCGCTCATTTGAGGAGATCGCTGACGGTAAGTGGGACCACCTCCCCGAGCAGGCATTCATGTATGTGGGTGTTGTCGAGCAAGCTGAGGAACAGGCAAAGAAAATGGCGGCCAAAGCCTAGGCAGAGAGCAACGGATGAGCGATACCAAACACACTGATTCTGAAAAGGGCAGCTCTGCACACGGGGGATTGCTTCGGTGCGTGATTGTCACTCCTGAGAGCACTGTCCTTGATATTCGAGCTCGCTTTATCACCATCCCACTCTTCGACGGCCAGCGTGGCGTGGCCCGTGGTCACTCGCCATTCATTGGCCGACTCGGATCAGGTGGGGTGCGAATAGTAGGCGAGCAGGGGGCTGCGGCCGATGCCGTTCGCCGTATGTTCGTTGAAGGCGGCTTTGCCGAAGTTGGCCACGATTCAGTGACGCTTATCACGCAACGGGCGATTCCTATCGAAAAGCTCGACGTTGCAAAAGCGAAAGCCGAACTGACTGCCTTAAATGCCTCTGTCGCCGCGGGAGACGAAGCGATAGCTGCTAAAATGCAGGCCATAGCCACCGCCCGCGCGATTGTGCATGCCGCCGAGCACCAGAACTAGAGCCCACGAGCTAACCCTAACAAGGCGGCGGGGGAGTCCAGTTCTCAGCCAAAAATATGCTAAGGTTCAGGAATGTTTTGCTTCCGCCTCACCACAGCCATTGCCGTAACGGTCGGCTTATTGTTTTTCCACGATACACCTCCCAGTGCTGCTGAACCAACTGCTCCTAGCCAGACAACACGCCCGCCGAATATCGTCCTCCTCGTCGCTGACGACTTAGGAATCAATGACCTAGCGTGCTACGGGCGAGTGGATCATAAAACACCCGCCCTCGATCGCTTGGCAGCACAAGGTGTTCGGTTCGAATCCGCCTACAGTGCTGCTTCTATCTGCTCCCCATCACGGGCAGCGATTTTAACGGGCCAGCACCCAGCCAGGCTCAACATCACAACATTTTTGCCAGGTCGCAGCGACCGCAGCTCGCATCGCCTGCTCTCAACTGTAATTCTTAATCACTTGCCCGATGGCGTGACAACCCTTCCATCGTTCCTCAAGCCACTGGGTTACAGCAGCACCTGCATCGGAAAATGGCACTTGGGTGGCTCAGGACACGGGGCTACGGAGCATGGATTTGATACTTTTATGGTTGGCCATGCCAATCCCGGGGCTGAGTCATTCGAAGGTGGCAAAGGAGAATTGGGCAACGCGGCCGCCGCGGCAACATTCATCGATGCCCATGTTTCAAAGCCATTTTTTCTCTATGTCGCCTTCAATAATCCACACATCCCTCTGGATGCCAAAGCCCAGCTTGTCAAGGCCAATGCCGACACTTTTCATCCCCTCTATGCGGCAACTGTCCAGTCGCTCGACACTGCCGTCGCCGCCATTATGGATGCCTTAGATCGCAATCATCTCGCAGACAACACGCTGGTCATCTTTACATCTGACAACGGTGGATTGCACGTTCCCGAAGGACGCGATGCTCCGCCGACATTCAATGCGCCCTACCGCGCTGGCAAAGGCTTTCTCTACGAAGGGGGCATTCGCGTACCGCTGATCATTCGCCTACCAGGCAGATGCACGCCTGGGCTCATTGTTGACTCGCCAGTCTCGCTCGGTGATCTGGTCCCGACCATCTGCGGCCTCACTGGTGCCCACGCCCCCAATCCATGTGACTTTGAAAATATTACCCCACTCCTTTCAGTACCTCACAACCCACCCCCAGCTGAACGCACGTTCTACTGGCATCAACCTCATTCGACTAATCAGGGCGGTAGGCCAGCCGGTGCCATCCGCGTTGGTCATTTTAAACTCATCGAACACTACGATGATGGTCGGCTGGAACTCTTTCATTGTGCTACCGACCGCAGCGAAGAACACGACGTGAGTGCCGTTGATCCGGGGCGCGTTGCGGCACTTCGCGGCTTACTCGAGGCTTGGCGTCGTCGCGTCGGGGCTCCCTTCATGCAAGCAAATCCTCACTTCGATCCGAATCTCTGGGCCGCCTGCTACACGGCCACAGATGTCTCGCTTCTCAAACCGGCAGCCACTGCCGCAGCGATGGTGCTGCCGCTTCGCGACTGGCAAAAGGCCATGAATAGTCCAGCGACGGCACGACCCCTTTACTCAGACGCCCTGATTCGACTCGAGGCTCGGGACGCAACAGTCGTCGGTGAAAAACTGCGCTACGAAAATCAGCCTGAGA
This sequence comes from Planctomycetota bacterium, assembly GCA_003670865.1. Classification (GTDB taxonomy): domain Bacteria; phylum Planctomycetota; class Planctomycetia; order Pirellulales; family UBA1268; genus BAIKAL-G1-2R. Next base: position 13,405 of record QWQJ01000018.1, read on the forward strand.
AAGACACGCTGGGCTACTGGGTGAATCCCACCGAGACAGCTTTTTGGGA
>QWQJ01000161.1 GCA_003670865.1 Planctomycetota bacterium
ATTTCAGGCAGGTCGTCATCACCTGATCGATCCGGAGTCTGGGCAGCGTCCATCGCACCCACATCATTACCAGCACGCCCAGCGTGGATTTGCCCATCAGGTTGGCACAGCCCGCCAACCGCACAAAATAGTTGGCCGTATCACCCGTGCCTTCAGAAAGGCCTAGCAGCGTGGCCACGGGGATCGGCCCGTTCCAGCCGCCCATAAATAAAATCGCCGCCAGTGCACTGACTAAATACATAGAACCGTATTCGGCCATAAAAAAGAAACTCCAGCGGAGTCCGGAATATTCGGTGTGAAACCCCGCCACGAGTTCGCTTTCGGCCTCGGCCAGATCAAACGGCGCTCTGTTGACGCTCGCAACGGCGCATGTCACATAGACCCAGAAGATGACAAAAGTGAAAGGGTCGTGAAACAGATACCAGTTGATGAACCATCCGGCCTGTTTTTCGGCAATGGTGATTAAATCCATGCTGCCGGCCAGCATCACCGGCACAACCACGCACATCCCCAGCGGAACCTCATAGCTGACAACTTGGGCCGCCTCCCGCATGGCGCCAAACAGCGACCACTTGGAGGCCGACGCATAGCCTGCCAAAATCACCCCAAAAACTTCGAGTCCAAGTACGGCAACAACGAAAAACACGCCTACATTGAGTCGCTGACCAACAAAATCAAAGGCAAATGGCAGCGCGATAAACGCACAGAAAGAGGCACAGAAACTAACGTAAGGGGCCAAGCGAAAAAGCATTCCATCGGCTCCATCGGGCATCAGATCTTCCTTTGCTAGGAGTTTGATGCCGTCGGCGAGGGACTGCAGCCAACCAAAACGGCCGCCTGTGCGGGTAGGCCCCAGACGATCTTGAATTCGCGCGGCAATCTTGCGCTCTGCCCAGATAAACACCAGTGCGCCGCCAGCGATCACATTGAGCACCAAAAACGCTGCCACGCTGGCCGTGAGAGTCCACGCCAGCCACTCAGGCAGTCCGACGGTAGTGATCAAAAAATCGGCCATGCAAAGCCCTGCAAAACAGTCCCAAATCGGGGCGCCGCGCCGGCAAAAGCCTCGGTCAAAATGCCGTTTTCCCGTTCAGAAACCGACATCGTGCAAAATTCGCACAAAGTGTGACCGAAGTCGGCTGGCTTCACAAGTAGTGGCCGCCAAAAACGCATAAAAGAGAGGCCTGCCGCATGATTTCCAAAAAAAATTCTACGCCCCGACTCAAGCTCGGGTTTGGGTTCCTTTCGGGGGAATGGTTTTCGGACTGCCCACAAAACTCGACTGCGAGCAGCGATTGCTAGGATCGTACTCCGCGATAAAAGACAGAGATCCGCAATGATCACATAAAAATGCAATGACTTATGAGACCCCTGTTGATCCTCATTTTTCTGCTGCTTGTCAGATCACCTACGCTCGCCGAGGACGAAGCGGGATCGTCGCCGCTGTCTGATCCCATGGGTTCCTCGGGGCCCGTGCGCTGTCTCCGGGCAAAGCGGTGACACAATGCAACGGCGCGCAACGGTTCGGCAGACGCCTTTACCTATCGATTTCACCCGTTAGAACATCAAGTTGCCGAAAAATGCCGTGTTTTGTAGGCTTTTGTGATGCGGAGGCACCTTCACCCCTGGTATTCGGAAACTTGACCTGCCCCCCTTCAACGGCACCACGCCCAGCTAGACCGTGTTCGTGTTTGCCGTAAGAAATACCGACCGTGAATCCATGAGTTGCTCGAAGATCGGCACGGTGGCGTTGACGGGACCGAGTTCTCGAATCGTGTTACGATTCGCTGCTTGGCTTACAGGCGGCAAAGCAAGGAGGTAAGCCTGCACTGCCCGTTAAAAGTCGAGGTGATCGTATAGCTTCTCGACGCTGGCCTCGTCAGGGAAACCATCGAAGAACTTAAACGTGCCGAGGCGGGTTTCCACCTTGTCCGGCGAGGCGATGCCGGGAGGAGTTTCGGTGGTCATCCTGTACTTGGCTGGTCCGTCCTTCTTTTGAGGCTGGTCCTGTCCAACCGCCCCACCGATCAAAACGCCGGTCATTAATGTCAAAAACACGGCAACGCCCGTTGTTTTTTTCTTCATGATCCTCACTCCATCGCCAAAAAAATGTGTTTGCTCTGATTGAAGGCACGGGCCACTGCTGGTTCAGTTATTCTACTGCTTGACGGCATTTGCCGCCCGCTCCACCTTGAACGACTCGATCTCCATCTTGAACGGCCCAGCCTTCTTGTCACTGAGCATGAAGCCGAGGGCGTTGATCTCTGCTGGTTTTACGGCACCGGCGTCCTTCACCGTCCTGCCGAACGAAGTCGCCTCGAACTTGTCGAGCGGGACTTTGACTTCAACCCATTCGTCTTTCTTGGTCTGGACCGTCGCCCGATACGAGTAGGCAATCAGCGGCTTATCGAGGTAGAGGTTCAGCATATATTCCCGGCCATCGCCACGGACTTTGGCGACCACGGTATCACCTTTTTCAAATCCGAGCTTCTTAGCCTTCGTCCTCACAGAAGCGAAGCCGCCGTTGTTCTCCAGCGACAGCGTGCCGAAAAATTCAAGCGTCTTCTTGTCGGTGATCCTAAACTTGCCTTCGGAGACGCCGCCCATCACGCCGTCGTTGACGGTCTGCCAGTCCTTCGCAGCGTCGGCTCCACTGAAGTCGAACAGAGGTATCGGAGTGTCTTCGGCCATGACGAACGACCCCATCAGGATCAGCAGCGGCAACGCCAGTATCTTATGGATCATGGTTTCCCCCAATTCATCGCCGTGATCGAGAGTTGCAGCACCGTCGCCAACGACACCCAGATAAAGTAAGGCACTTGAGCCACGGCCACCCAACAATAGTGTCGCCAGACGACGATCATCATCCAGATGATTGTCGCCCAAACGATCAGGATGTCCACCGCCGCCAGCGGCAGGTTCCGCATTCCGAACTGGATCGGCGTGAAGATCAGATTCGTCACAAGGTTTATGGCGAACGGCAACGTCACAATCCACGGCACTTTCTTTCGGATCGCCTGAACGAAGACGAACCCAAAGCTGACCAGGATGATCGGGTAGAGAATCTGCCAGATCAGTCCGATGGTCGCCGGGGCGGGCGTCCACGGGGGTTTGGCGAGCGAGTTGTACCATTCGATCCAGGGCATTGGTCTTCCGTGTTCTCGTTATTCCGGCTGGCTGGCAAGCCAGGCCTTTCCCTTGTCTGTGATTCGTATTTTTTGTTTCTTACTCCGTGGCTTATCTGGGAGTCGAGAAACGGGGTGGCGGCGAGCCGTTTTTCTCCATCGCTGCCCGAATCTTGGGGATGCCGGTGCAGCGGCCTTCGGTCAGTTCCAATTCCTTCAAAAACTCCCCAATGCGGCGATTGCGGTAGCGCCGGGCGACGATCTTTTCGCTGTTCAACGCCTCGATGCGAATGGAGGCGTCGGGGCCAGGGTAGCTGACGATCTCGATACCGTCCGGGTTTACTCGAACTTCCACCGGCTCCCGTTGTTCATAGCTGCGGTGGTACACCGTGTTCACAACCGCTTCTTCGATTGCCGGGAAAGGATAGTTGAACAGCCGGGTCGCCTCGGCACGATCTGGGTGCTTGATGACCTTTTCTCGTATCACGTTGACTTCGATGTACCGCAAAGCGTCTCGTACCTGCTCGTGCAGTGGGCCGTGAAACACCTTCTCAATGAGTTCATCGCCGCCCGGTCCCGTGGGGAAAATCACCACGTCGATCTGCGAGCCGGGAATGAACTTCCTCGGTTCGTCATGGAAGAACAGCACGCCGACATTTCGTGGTTTCACGAATTCTTCGGCCCCATCCACGATGTTCATCAGCCGACCAAAATCCACCAGCGGCATTTTGCTGGTATCTTTGTGCAAGTCGCTGCCAACTTCTTTCAAGTAGGACTGGAGCAATCCAGATCGGAGATCGTCCACGTCGGCCTGACGGCATTGGCGGTCGTCGAATGGCACGGTCGCCGTCAGACGTAGAAGTTCCAGTTCGTCATCGCTATTCGACTTCACTTCGACCGTGCTGGAGTAACGCCGGATGAAGTAGTGGTACTCCTTCGTTCTGGCGGTGACGGCACGGGGTGCTTTGTATGGGCGGTTCAGGCCATCAGGGGACCACAACACGATCAGGTTCTTGCCTTCGTACTTCTCGATGCTCAGGATCGGGAAACAGGTCGGCTGGATCAGGTTGCAGTAGCCCAGCAGTTCCCGCTGAATGGGGTCGAGTTGGTTGTCGTTCAGGCCGACCGGGGGAAATATCGGCTGACCGTGTTCGTCGCAGTCCTGGCCGATGACGATGTAGCCGCCGCCCAGGTTCTCGAAGTCGTTGGCAAAAGCGCAGAGCGTTCGCACCACGGCGTCCGGGTTCCAGCCCGCCTTGTACTCAATGCGGTCGCCCTCGACGGTTCGCTGTCGGAGCAGATCATCCAGATTGAGAGGTAATTTGCTACTCTTGACCTCTCCTTGGACGACAACCGCCAACAAAAAAACTGACCGGCCTTCAACGTCAGAAGGGCGGTCAATTGATGGTACTATGTCGAGTTGGCGATGCACCGTAAATGCACCGCATTCCATGAAATGCACCCTATTTGGCGCATTTTCAGAAATTTTTCAAATTCGTAAGCCGCTTCAAGATAACGACTTGCGAATTTGTTGGTCATCTGTCTATTTCGCCCATCACGATGTCGAGACTGCCCACGATCGCCGGAACGTCAGCAATCAGACAGCCCCGGCAGAGTTCGTGCACTACGGAAAGATTGGAAAAGGAACTCGAACGGGCCCGAGCCCTCCACGGAATCGCTGAACCGTCGCTGACCAAATAAAAACCCATCTGACCCTTCGGGCATTCTGTCTCTAAATAGGCGTCTCCGGCCGGAATCTTTTCCATCAGCTTGAGCGGCTCGCCCAGCGGACCCTTGCAGGCGGCGTAGCGGTCCATTGCCTGTCGCACCAGATCGATAGACTGCACCACCTCGAGCATCCGTACAAAAAAGCGATGCCAACAGTCGCCCAGGACGGCATCGACCGGCACCGCTGGATAGGCGTGATCGCGCGGATAGTGACCATTTTTTTCAACGGCCACCTCAAAGGCATAGCCGTCGTACATTCCCGTGTAGATGCTCTCGCCGTCGCGTCGTAGATCTTGATCGACGCCGCTGCCTCGCAGCACAGGCCCGGAGCAGCCGTAGTCAATGGCCATCTCGCGAGAGAGTACGCCGATACCAGCAGTCCGCTTGATAAAGATTGCATTGGTCGTCAAGAGAGCGTGGTATTCCTGAATCACTGGCTCAAACTGATCCAGAAAAGACTCGCACTTTTCCAACCAGCCAGGCGGCAGATCGGCCGTCAGACCACCAACGGTGATGTAGCTGTACGTCAGACGAGCGCCGCAGGTTTCCTCAAAAAGATCAAGAATTTTTTCTCGTTCGCGAAAGGCGTAGAGAAACGGACTGAAGGTGCCTAGGTCGAGGCCGTAGGCACCCATGCCGACCAAGTGGCTGGAGATCCGTCCAAGTTCTGTAATCAGCACGCGGAGATGGCGAGCCTTCTCGCTGACCTCGTGTCGCATGAGTTTTTCAACGACCAGAGCCCAGCCGAGATTCATATTCATCGCGGCCAGATAGTCCATTCGATCCGTGTAGGGGATCCATTGCCGCGCGGTCAGGTTTTCACCAATTTTTTCTGCGCAGCGGTGGAGGTAGCCGATGTGGGGCTCCAGTTCCGAAACCACCTCGCCGTCGGTGCGCAGCACCAATCGCAACACGCCGTGCGTGCTGGGATGCTGCGGCCCCATGTTGACGAGCATTTCGTCTGTGCGAACGTCAAACTCAATGATTCGTGGATCGTCGTCGATGAGAGGTGCCATAGTTTCGATTCCTGTCAGCGCTTTCTACCTGTGACGTTGTCTACCTGTGATTCGATGTGGTTCTCGCAAACGACTCCTGCACTCAGCGCGGCCATTTTTACTTGGCCCGGATGCCGTGGTAGTCCAGCGGCATCTGATAATCTTTCCGCAGCGGATAGCCTTCCCAGTCTTCGGGGCAAAGAATGCGACGCAGGTCTGGATGGCCTGTAAATTCGATGCCCGAGAGATCATAGACTTCCCGCTCGTGCCAGTCGGCAGTTCGCCAGACGCACGCCACGCTGCCCACCTCGGGCAACTGCCCGGGCAGATCGTCTTTCCAGCGAGGCAGTTTCACTTTGAGCACGAGACTCACTCGCGAAACTGTGCTCCACAGGTGGTAGACCAATTCGGTGTGGGGCTGCCAGCTGACTTTTGACGCCTTTTTGGGATCGGTCTCAAACCAGTCGATCGCCGTAATGCACTCCAGTGAGTCAAACCGTGAGTCACTCGACTGCTTGAGCCAGCGACAGACATCGACGATCCGTGCCGCAGCTACTTCCACCCACGGATCGATCACATCCAGCGCGGTCCCCAGTACCGCCCCGGGAAAAGCTACTTCGAGTTTTTCCAGAAACGCCGGGCCACGCATAGATGAACCTTATAAAAATGATAGGGGAAAAATCGAAGCATCAAAACAAGCGGAACAAATCAACTCAAGCCAACTGCTACTTTGCAGCGGAACGCTCGGCAGAGACAGCCCTCACCCAGTCGAGGTCACCCCGGTTCCAGACATAGGCAAAGCCCACGAGCAATACGGCAAAGAATGCAGCCATGTCAACAACCGCTGCGCGGGCCAAGAGCGAACCGGCTCGCGTTACCGCCCACTCCCCCTGGGCAAGCGGCTGACTGCGTTCCCCTCGAGTCTGCTCGATCATCCGCAGAGTTAGAGCATCGGGCACAAACGCCGGCACGGCCGGTTGGCGGATGCCAAGCTCTTTGAGCAAGCCGGCGGCCGCAGGCGATAGGCCGACAAGCCCCCCACCCGCCACCGATCCTGCGCCGCTTACTGCCGTGCTCGCGTCGACAGGATCAGCTGCTTGCTGCACGGTCACGAGCCCCGGATCGGATAGTTGCACGGCTTTGCCAAACACAGTGGCCCAAGGAAAAAAGAGTGCCACTTCCACATCAAAGATGATGAACAACAAGGCAACGACATAAAATCTTAGATCAAATTGCACAAAGCTGGAGCCAATCGCTGGCTCGCCGCATTCATACACCTCAAGTTTTTCGGCATTGGGCAACCGGGGCCTGACAAGCCAGCCCACCAGCAAATTGACGCAGAGAAATGCACCGCCCACAGCCACAAAAAGAGCCACGTAGCCCGCGATTAAAACCGGATGGATGGAAGAGGATTCATTCATAGGGGCGCTTGTCTCGCACTGAATTATTGATTTGGACCGCCATGCACCGGTTCAACAATCACTTTGGAAGCGGCCACTGCCGTGGGATTGATTGTTGATCGGCCCCAAGCGACCTCCACGGGCAGTCGGGCAAAGTCTACGATCGTGCCATCGCGGCTGTAGCAACTCAAATCGTGTGAGGCACCCATGAAGATGCAATCAACCGGGCACGGTTCAACGCAAAGAGCGCAGAACATGCACTTCGAGTAGTCAATCACAAACCCACTGACGCGAAAGCCCTTGCCATCAGTGACGCGTTCCTTGCCGATATAAATGCAGTCGACCGGGCAAGCTTTGGCGCACTGGTCGCAGGCGATACAGGTCGTCAGATCGAAGCGATGAAAACCCCGGTAGCGGGAAGCAACCGGCACCGGTAATTCTGGATACTCAAAATGCTCCGTGAACGTGCGGCGATTTTGATTGTAGGTGCTGCTAAAAACCCGCAGCGTCACGAGCATTCCTTCCAGCACCGTGCCAACGGCGGAAAATAGATTGCGGAACCATTCTCTCATTCTTTTCTCATTCTCTTGTTTCGCTCCCCGTGTCGCCTCAGGTGTGCCGGGTAGAGTTTTTTGAAAAATGTTCCATCTTTATTTGTGAGTATCATCGTTTTTGTGAGTATAGAGAGACGATCGCCAGCAACAAGATGGCGTTGGGGTTTCCGTACTGAAACCAGTTGGGTTCGGCGTTTTCTACCCTTCGCGCGAGTGTCTGCCTAGCGAACGGACGGTTGTTCGGCTAAGAGACCAGCCCTGCTTAAATAACTAAAAGCTGGGGAAAACCAGTTTATTCGAATGGAAAACGGGCCTAACGAGATCCTAAAATGCTTCCCCTTGCTTGACGAATGGATCGAAACCTCTATACTTAGGTATACTGTGGCTGGTTAGGCTGTGCCTGATCGGCGTCAGCAGCGAGGAAGAATCTATGCTCGTTTTGTCGCGGAAAAAAGACGAGAGCATCGTTATCAACAACGATATCACGATCGTTGTAGTGGAGATTCGTGGCGATAAGGTCCGCTTGGGCGTTGAAGCTCCCAAAGAGGTGCCCGTGCATCGGCGAGAAGTCTTCGATGCGATCGCGAGGGGAGAGCCCGTCGAGGCCAAGGTTACTTCTGTTGTGCGAACTTCTGTGGCGATTGATCACGAAAAATCGACTGCCGAAACCGCTTCACTCTTTGTAAAGCCTGCCGTTGCTCCAAAAGTGACCTAGCTTTTGACTGCCGCAACGCCCCTGCTAGCCTTGGCAGTTGCGGTACCAGCGATGTCGGGTATGTTCTTACGCATCTGCTTGCTTGGCTCGCCGCACGTGCCGAAGACTTGCCGATAACGTCCGTTGGCCTTTGATTGATTGGAGACTTATGGATGGTATGGAAAGCCATTGATAGAATTTTTCGTGGAGCCTACTGGTTCTGGGCCAAATCGTTATCAAAAAGTTGTTTGTTCGAGTGCGGCTGTTTGTTGGCTTCAAGTAGGCCCCGTCGTCTAGTGGTTAGGACACTGGCCTTTCACGCCTGTAACACGGGTTCGAGTCCCGTCGGGGTCATTTTTTAAAACCGATCTGAAGAGGAGTGATCGTTAGAACCGCCCGTCGATTTCATGACTGACAAAGCGACACCTCACACTCCGATTCAAAATAAAGCCGTCGCGGCCCAATCGTTGATGACTACTCCTTTGCTAGCTCCAGCCCTCGAATCGGCAGTCGTGCCTTCTGAATCTGCGTACGATGCCGTCTTGTTTGTCTCATTCGGTGGGCCAGATGGGCCAGACGATGTGATTCCGTTTCTAGAGAATGTGCTCCGTGGTCGTAATGTACCGCATGAGCGAATGCTTGAAGTTGCCGAGCACTACAATCACTTTGGCGGCAAAAGCCCAATCAATGGCCAGAATCTTGCCCTGTTGACGGCTTTACGAGCAGAACTCGATCGTCGCGGACCGCACCTGCCGGTCTACTGGGGCAACCGCAACTGGCATCCGCTGCTCAGCGACACGCTACGTGAAATGGCTGACGCGGGCGTCAAGCGGGCCATTGCGTTTGTGACGAGTGCCTACAGCAGTTACTCCGGTTGCCGGCAGTATCGAGAAAATATCGCAGCGGCCTGTGCAGCCCTTGGCGATCGTGCGCCGCAGGTAGACAAAATCCGCGTTTTCTTCAATCACCCGGAATTCGTGGGCCCGATGGCTGCCAACGTGACCCGCGCCTTGGAGCATTTTCCAGCAGATCAGCGGTTGGATGTGCCGGTACTCTTCACCGCACACAGCATCCCGACATCGATGTCTGATTCCTGTCGTTATCTTCAACAACTCACTGAGACCGCGCGGCTCGTAGCAACTGCAGTAGGAGTCCGACACTCCAATCTCGTTTTTCAAAGCCGCAGCGGACCACCCACGCAACCCTGGCTTGAGCCAGACGTCTGCGACGCTATTCGAGCGTTGCACCAGCAAGGCCAGACGCGCCTGGCCATCGTGCCAATCGGCTTTATCTCTGATCACATGGAAGTGCTCTATGACCTCGACACAGAGGCCGCCGATCTCTGTCAATCGCTGGGCATCGACATGGTGCGAGTGGCGACGGTCGGCACTGACCCATCCTTTGTGAGCATGCTGCGCGACCTGATAGCCGAGCGTGCTTGGAATCAGACCGGTCGCTCGGCCATCGGCAGCTTGCCAGCCAATCACGATGTCTGCCCACTCGACTGCTGCCCGGCCCCGCTGGGGCGGCCGAGCGAAAGACGACCCGGCGGTCAACCTTCCGCAGATCAACCGGTCGCACAGCGGCCAGCATGAGACTCGTTGTGGCCAATTCTCTTCTCGACACGCCGGATCCCGTGAGGGGCCGCGAACATGTCACTCTCGTGCACGGATTCCTAGCCAACAGTCTGATGTTTTTCTATCTTCGGCACAGGCTCCGCGATGCTGGATTTCATACGCGAACCTGGGGCTATCTTAATATGTGCTGCTCCATACGGCAGCACGCTCGGCGGCTTGCCAGCGAACTTCAGTGCCTCGATGCCGATCCAGGTATTGCGACCATTCATCTCGTGCTGCACAGCATGGGAAGTATCATTACCCGCGCGGCGCTCGAGGAATTTCGGCCGCAAAAATTGGGGCGACTGGTGATGCTCGCCCCGCCCAATCGTGGCTCATTTGCAGCCACGCGAGCGATGGCTGCCTGGGGCGGCCTGTTCAAGCCAATCCGTGAACTTTCCACCGCCAGCGATAGTTTCGTTAATCGCTTGAGCATGCCTGCCGATGTCGATATTGGAATCATCGCTGCCCAGTACGACTTGCTCGTCTCGCTCGAAAGCACTCGACCTGATGTGCCGCACGACCATGCGATTTTGCCGTGCCTGCATTCCAGCCTGCTTTTTCGACGCGATTCAGCCGATCTGATCACGATGTTTTTAAAGCAAGGCTCCTTTGGGCACCACCGCCGAACTTCGACTCCGCAGGGTCCGACCGCCTCGACTCAGTCTGACTCTAAGATAGAATTTCGTCCGGGAGTCACTCTGAGCAGAGGCGATGGGGCTGTGCCCTGATGACCAACCGCCATCCCCGACCACTGGGCAAGAGCACAGTGACAGTTTCCCCACTGGGACTCGGCTGCTGGCCCTTGGCTGGCATGACGCGATCTGGCATCACGCCCGCTGCTGCCGTCGCCACCGTCGCGGCGGCCGTCGACGCTGGCGTCACGCATTTCGACACCGCCTATTGCTACGGCGAGAATGGGGAAAGCGAATTGGCCATTGCAGAGGCGATCCGGGGCCGGAGGGCCGATATTGTGATCGCTAGCAAGTGCGGAATTCACTGGGAGCCAGGCCGGGTGCAAACGGTCGACGGTCGGCCGCAGCGGATCCGCGCAGAAGTTGAGGAGAGCCTGCGACGGCTCGACACCGACTACGTTGACCTACTCTACCTGCACGCTCCCGACCCTCGGATTCCGATTGAGGAGTCGGCCAGCGAACTTTCACGCCTGATGCAAGCGGGAAAAACCCGCGCGGTGGGCGCATCGAATGTATCTGTTGATCAATTGCAGCGGTTTGCTCTCAACTGTCCGGTCTCGGCGTGCCAGTTGCACTACAACATGCTGCAACGCGAGATTGAAGCCGAGATTCTGCCCTGGTGCCGCGATCACAGCGTGGCAATGATTGTCTACTGGCCCCTCATGAAAGGTCTCTTAGCCGGCGAGATGCGGCGCGATCAGATTTTCCCTACGTCCGACAGCCGCCACAAATACCCGATGTTCCAGGGTGACGAGTTTCAGCGCAATCTCGACTTTGTCGAGGCTATTCGACCCGTGGCCGCAAGGCTCGGCTGCGATCTCTCCACTCTCGTGCTGGCGTGGACAACAGAGCAACCGGGAGTCAGTAGTGTGTTGTTTGGGGCCACATCTCCAGAACAGTCGTGGGCCAACGCGCAAGCGTTTGAGTGCCATCTCGACGAAGCTGCAAGACAGGCAATTGCCAGTGCAGTCAAAGCCCGAGGCACTGTTGCTAGCCGCAAAGCTGTTTAGAACGTGTTGGCAACGCAGCTAAAAAACCGACTAGGCTGCACCAACAGTCTCCGGTTGTACGGCTGCAACGCTGACATACGATTGCCTTACCTTGAGGCATGTCTGCCGAAATGATTCCGGTCGGCTGACACCCGACAGTCGTAGCGTTTCAATCGGTCCCCGGCGAAAGATAAGATCGCCAGCCGCATACCACTCCTGTCCCGGACGAACCAGCAGGTCAATCGCATCAAAGCGGGAGAGTTCAACAAAACGCTCTGCACACGGGCTCACTCCGCGCTCGATGATCACGCGACGATTGGTCAGTCGGTAGCGACGGATCGCCCATGGCAGACGCATCGAAAGGTAAAGCATCAAGCCCAGCGGCATGCTCGCCAAAAGTGCCACCCGACCCACGGTGATCACTCCGAAGCCAGCTCTGATCCGAAACAGTCGTCCCAGCCACTGTCCAAGCGAGGTCGCGGCGACCGAAGGCCAGACCGTCATGACGGTTGCCTCGGAAACTGCCGGCGGATAAACACCGGCGATCGAATGAACGACTGAATGCGTGGATTGTGTCATCAGTGACTCACATATTTTAAAAAGCGGACGGTTGGCAATCTCGCGAATCGAGTGCAGTGAGCACGAAAATCCTACCTCACCTGTGAACGAACAAAAGAGGAGCAGCCTCGATCAGCCTCTTCAACACACAATAAAAAAACCCGCTGGAGCTCAGCCGAGCCCCAGCGGGTCCATATTCTTTTATTTTTTGGCAGTCTGGTGATTCGAAGATTTCTCTCACAAATCAACTGATCTCTTCTGGCGGCATCCTCATCATTCGACCGCGTAGCCTAAGCCACGCGATCTGAAAGAGAGGCACGATTGTCTCCACAATCTTTTGAACCTGAAGCTTTCCGCCCAGTGGTCATAACGCAATCGGTTTACACCGAACAGTCATTCACCGGGCGTTCCACTATCAGGGTGCCACCGCATGCCCGAAGGCTTGCACGCTCAACGGCGTGATGCCGAAGAACTGGTGACGGTATCCTTAGAAAGGAGGTGATCCAGCCGCAGGTTCCCCTACGGCTACCTTGTTACGACTTAGTCCCAATCGCAGAGTTTATCTTAGACGCCTGGCTCCTTGCGGTTACCTCGGCGGCTTCGGATACCCCCCACTTTCGTGGCTTGACGGGCGGTGTGTACAAGGCTCAGGAACACATTCACCGCGGTATGCTGACCCGCGATTAC
>QWQJ01000109.1 GCA_003670865.1 Planctomycetota bacterium
AACATGCCAGCCGTCGAGGCCATCTGTGCCGGTAAAAATTGTTTGGAAATCTGCTGCATCACTGGCAGGCTCAGCGGCGGCGGCTGGCAGCAGCAGAAAAGAAAGGGCAATGACCGATCCAATATTTATAATCGCGAGGGAGGGTTGGCAAGAAAAAAGCATTGAGAACGGTCTCCAAAAAAAGAATATCAGGCTCAATCGAAGTTCGAAGTGGCTTTCCTATCTTTCTCACTCTGCAGAAGTCGGATCGATGATGGCCCGCACCAGTGAGACTCGGTTGGCGGGAAACCCACCTTGGCGAGCGTGTTCACGCACGAGTTCTTCGTTCGGCGCGATGTAGACGCAGTAAAGTTTGTCGTCGGTGAGATAGCTCTCTACCCACTGAATCTGCGGGCCCATGCCTCGTAAGACACCGCAGGACTGCTGTGAGATAGCCTGCAATTCTTGCGGAGAGAGTTTGCCGATCCCTGGAATCTCTCTCTCAATGACAAATTTTGGCACGGGTCGTGGGTTCCTTTTATGCAGGGAAAGAGAGGCTATCAAACAAACTACAGCAAACTGCTGCTTTTGCTAGCCAGAGCATCGGCAGCCCGACGAGTAGACTACACTTCAGTATGCCTTTTTTCCTATCCAACGAATACCGTGTCATGTCCTGACAGCCGCTTTTTTGTGAGAGCCCAGCAGCACCCGTATTGTGAATAGCATCCTCTCTCCGATAGTTCTGGCGGCAAGCAGTCGCTGGCAATCCAATTCGCAGGCCGGAGATCCTGCCTGCGCCGTCACGGTGGGCAATTTTGATGGCGTTCATCTGGGACATGCTGCCATCATTAAGCAACTGTTGGCGATGGCTCATCGACTCGACATGCCGGCCGCAGCCTTCACATTTGATCCCCATCCGGCCACCATCGTGCGGCCTCAAACGGCACCCATCCCCCTCTCAACGCCGCATCGAAGAGCCGAGTTGCTCCTCTCGCTGGGCGTTGACGCGGTGATTGTGCAGCCGGCCACCAAGGCGTTGATGGGTCTGGAAGCAAAGATTTTTTATGCGGAGATTCTCCGTGGTAGGCTGCGGGCTAGAGGCATTGTCGAAGGCCCCGACTTTCGCTTTGGAGCTAATCGCACGGGCGATATCGCCCTATTGGCCGCACTCTGCCGGGCTGATGGCGTGGCGATTGAAACAGTCGACCCCGTGCTGGTGGATGGAGAGCCAGTTTCAAGTTCGCGGATTCGAGGCTTGATTGCCTCTGGGAATGTGAGTGAGGCTGCCGCGTTACTGACAGCTCCCTACCGCTTGAGCGGACGCGTCATCGAGGGGGCCAAGCGAGGAGGCCCGCTCGGCTTTCCCACCGCTAATCTGGCTGAGATTCAAACCCTGCTGCCGGCCGGGGGCGTCTATGCAGCCCGCGTGACTGTGGCCGAGTCGAGGGCCGATACTATCGTGGGGGTCGGTGGTCAAAAGTTTTGGCTGGCGGCCGTTCACATCGGACCCACGCTTTCTTTTGGCGGAACGGTGACCACCGTCGAGGCCCATTTGATCGGCTACTCCGGCAATCTTTATGGCGAGTCGCTCGATATTGACTTCCTGCAGCGACTGCGCGAGACTCAAAAATTCGGTACGATCGATGAGCTTAAGTCGCAGCTAGCCGACGATGTTGCCAGCGCAGCTCGAATCGCTGCCGTGCGTAGCGAACCCTAGAACCCTTTTTATGGAGACATGATGCGACTCGATTGGGCCAGTCTGCTTGAGATTCTCAAGGCGTCACGGCGGGTGGTGCTCACCAGCCATGTGCGGCCCGATTGCGATGCCCTCGGCAGCGAGTTGGGCATGGCTGCCATCTTAGAATCGCTTGGCAAGCATGTGCGGATCGTTAATGCGCAGGCCACGCCAGCTAATTTGGCGTGGATCGATCCGCAGGGAAAGGTTGAATCGCTCGCCTCCGGCGTCAAGCCGGCCGATCTTTCTGATCGGGATCTACTCATTGTGCTGGATACCAGTGCGTGGGCCCAGCTTGGTGCAATGGCAGATGTGGTCAAAAAAATGCGTGAAAAAGTTGTAGTGATCGATCACCACATGAGCGAAGACAATCTTTGCGACCGTTGGTTTAAAGATACCACCGCCGAGGCCACCAGTCGGATTGTCTCCGAGGTCGCACAGCGACTGCGAGTGCCGCTGACCAAGGAAATCGCCACGCCTCTTTTTGCAGCCTTGGCCACCGACACAGGCTGGTTTCGTTTTCCATCGACGACTGCCGAAACGTTTCGGATTGCGGCACGGTTTGTCGATGCGCAGGCCAGTCCACCGGCAATCTATTGCGAAATTTGCGAGCAGGATTCGATTGCCCGCCTGCACCTTATCGGCCGCACCCTGTCGGGCGCTTTGACATCCCACGAGGGAAAAATCATCACATCGCTTCTGCGTGCCAGCGATATTAAGGAAACCGGGGCACTTTCCAGCGACACCGAGGACCTGGTGAACCTCACGCTGGCGGTCAAGGGAACTCAGATGGCTATCATTCTCATCGAGCAAACCGATGGACGAATTAAAGTGAGCTTTCGCAGTCGCAGCCATGTCGACGCCAGTGTGTTGGCGGCACGGTTCGGAGGCGGCGGCCACAAGGCAGCGGCCGGTGCGATCTTGGACGGACCGCTGGATGCGGCCCGTGATCGGGTCGCAACGGCGGTTGACGAAGCCTGGTTGGCAGATGTGGTCGTCGCGTAGAGCAGAGTCATCAGCGGAGCGGGATCGAAAATCAAATGCAGGATCCAAACATGTCAGAACCCTCCGGCAAAAATTCTTCTCAAGCCAAACCGTCTCCGGGCGATAGAGTATCGGCTGGCGATGCGGTCGGTGGCCGACGAGCCTTTGGGGCCGAGGTGTTGGCCCTTGTCTGCGGAGGGTTAGCAACGCTTACGCCAGTGGCAGCCGGACTGTGGATGTTTTTGGATCCCCTGCGAAAACGAAGTGCCGCAGCAGAGTTCTTGCCCGTTGCCCAAGCATCGTCTATTCCGGCCGATGGCGTGCCCCGACAATTTCCCGTGGTGGCCGACCGATTAGATGCCTGGACGGGCTTTGCCAGCGAACCGATCGGCGCTGTCTATCTCTGCCGACAAAAAGTCTCTGGCCCAGAACAGGGCTCCGGCGAAGTGCAGGCCTTTTCGGCAACCTGTCCTCATGCCGGCTGCTTTGTTGAGATTGATCCGGTTGAAAAGTGCTTTCGCTGTCCTTGCCACAACAGCAAATTTACTTTTGACGGCAGTATGGTGGCTCCGAGTCCGAGTCCTCGGGCCATGGATGCTCTCGAATGCCGGATTGAAAAAAATGGCGAAGTGGTTGTGAAGTGGGAAAACTTTTACACAGGGATTGCCGGAAAGGTGCCTCGTCTGTGAGTACGATCCATCAACAAAAAAATAGCGATTCGGTTCAGTGCAAGCCCGGCTTGCTGGGACAGTTGGCCAATTTTTTTGATGACCGCACAGGTTACCGAGCCCTTGTGCATGAGACGCTCTACGAGCGGGTGCCCGGTGGGGCTAGGTGGCGTTACGTCTGGGGAAGCACGTTGGTGTTTGCCTTTATGACTCAACTGATCACGGGGCTGGTGCTCTGGTCGAGTTATTCGGCTGGGGCTCAGAGCGCGTGGGAAAGCGTCTACTTTATTCAGCATGAAATGGCCGGTGGCTGGCTGCTTCGTGGTATCCACCATGTGATGGCGCAGGCGATGGTGGTGCTGCTGGCGTTGCACCTGATGCAGGTGGTGATCGACGGAGCCTACCGTGCGCCTCGCGAGGTGAATTTTTGGCTGGGTCTAGTGCTCATGATGCTGGTTTTAGGAATGGCCCTGACGGGCTATTTGCTGCCCTGGGATCAGAAGGGTTACTGGGCCACTCGCGTCGCCACAAATTTAGCGGGGCTTGTGCCTGTCCTGGGGCCGTCGATCCAGCAGGTGGTGGTGGGCGGATCTGATTACGGGCATCACACGCTGACGCGATTTTTTGCATTGCACGCTGGCTTTCTGCCGGCCACGCTGGTGCTGATGCTGGTGGTGCATCTCTCACTGTTTCGCAAGCACGGCCTTTGCGCAAGGCAGCCAATCGTGCGGGCAGACGGCATGTTTTGGCCTGATCAGGTGCTGAAAGACGCTGTTGCCTGTTTGGCGGTCATGGCCGTTGTGCTGGGCGTGATCTTGATGCCCGCACTGGTTGCCATGCTGGAGGGCCGGCCGATTGTGTTGGGCGAACTGGGTGCCGAACTCGCCGCTCCAGCCGATCCATCCCTACCGTACGCTGCGGCCCGGCCGGAGTGGTATTTCCTCTTTTTGTTTCAGTTTCTTAAAGTCTTTGAGGGCTGGGGTGCTAGCGGGGAATTCTTAGGCGCGATTGTCGTACCGGGGCTTGTGATGGGAGCGATGTTTTTGATGCCGATCATCGGTCGCTGGAATCTGGGGCATAGGTTCAACATCGTCTTTACGCTGTCGCTGATGGCAGGGATTGGATTACTAACAGCCCTGGCGCTCAACGAAGACTACTGCTCACTCTGGATGGATAAAGCATCGCTGGCCGAAGCCGACGCGCTCTACCGCCAGACAGAAGGAGATTCAAAAAAAGTGGCCGAGGCTCTGGGGGGCGATCAAGCGAAAATTGCCGCCATGCAAAAAAAGTTTGCCACTCTGGCCGCCTTCCGCCACTCGCAATCGTTTTTGGCGGCGGTAGCAGAGGCCGAAGTTGCTGGCGTGCGGGCGATCGAATTAGCCAGCCGTCCCGAACGCATTCCCCCCTCAGGGGCGCTAGAACTTTTTCGAAGCGATGCCAAGAGCCAAGGCCCACGGCTCTTTGCGCAGAAATGTGCAAGCTGCCACAGCCACGTTGATCCTGCTTTGCCGCAAGCGACCGAGCAGATGGCCAAGTCGTCGGCCGCCAATCTTTTTGGCTTTGGCTCCGCCGCTTGGGTGCGGGGGCTGCTCGATCCTTTGCAGGTGGATGGCCCCGGCTACTTTGGCAACACAGCACACAAGGACGGCGACATGGTCAACTTTGTGAAAAATGATCTCGCGGACCGCGACACGTGGAAGCTTAACGATATCGAAGCGGTGATCGCCGCCATGAACGCCGAAGCGGGCCTGCCTGATCAGTCTTTCACCGAGGGTACGGCCGCCCTGATCGAGCCGGGTCGCAGCCTGATTGCCGACACCCAGCGGTGCGGCTCCTGCCATACCTTTCGTGACAATGGCACGGAGTTTGGCAGTGCCCCAGACATCACGGGATGGGGTTCACGAGAATGGCTGATCGGGTTGATCACCGATCCAACCCACGAACGTTTTTATGGCGACACAAACGACCGCATGCCGAGGTTTGGCCAGACTGAAAAAGAAGGCCAGATCGAAATTATCGTCGACTGGCTGCGGGGCGAATGGTATCGCCCTCGTGCGACGAAACAGGCAGTGGCCGTTCAGTCATCCCCTTGACCAGCACTTTTCCCGCGATCGCTTGCCTTTACAACCAGCGAGTGTCGTCGATCGATTTCCCCACAAGCTTCCGGGAGAAGATTCAAGCGTTGCCTGAGTTTAGATGTGGCTAGAGATTCCAGCGATCGAAGAGTTTTTCACGAAAACTCTGCCACTCGGGATGATGGGCTTCTTCATGAGAGCCCGATGAAGCGGCTAGTTCGGCGACCCAGTCGTCCATTCGCCGTAACCGACGCACCAGCGACTCGGTCACATTGTACGCCAACTTATAGGCCACCTGCACACCTTCGGCGATCAGTTCTTTGTAGTCGGGATGCGTGATTCGCAAGAGTTTCACCGCCGTTATCGTTGTCACGTCGGCTGAATGCGGTGAGGGACTGAAAAAAGACATGTCACCAAAATGGCCGGGCGGTTCAAGCATCGCTAGCACCACTCGCTTTGAATCGGGCTTGTGAGGATCGATTCGTCGCGACACTTCGCAGGTGCCTTCCAACAAAACCCAGAGATCGCGACTGACAGCGCCCTGTTCCAAGACAAGCTTCCCAGTCTCAAATGTCACGACATTGGAGACATCGGTAATCTGCGAATAGTCGGTGTCGTTGAAACCTTGAAAGAGTGGGATGGTTTTGAGAGAGCCAGTGGCCAGTGATTTGCCTAGGGGTTCAGAAGTGGTCATTGAATTCCTCCGAGGACTGTGGCTCGACCCACGCGGCCAACACCCAACATATAGGCAGCCGTGCGTGGCGTCACTTTTCGGGATGTCGAAAGCTGCCAGACCTGTTCAAAGGCTTCGCCCAGAATCCGATCCAGCTCTTGCCGCACCCGGTTGATTCCCCACTGGTAATACTGGCGGTTTTGCACCCATTCAAACCAACTAGCCGTGACACCGCCAGCATTGGCCAGAATATCTGGCAGCACAACGATGCCCAGCTCGTCGAGAATGAGATCGGCCTCCGGCTGGATCGGTGCGTTGGCGGCTTCAACGATGATCGGTGCCCGCACGGCACGGGCGTTTTCTTGGGTGAGCACGCCGCCGAGTGCGGCCGGGATCAGCACGTCGCAGTCGAGCGCGAGGAGCTCGGCATTGGTCATGTGGTCTCCTCCGCTAAAGCCCTCGAGTCGGCCGGAGTGAGAATTGGAATAACGAAATAATTCCAGCACATCCAAACCCTCGGTGCGATGGAAGCCACCAAAGGCATCGCTGATGGCTACGATCCGACACTCCGCATCGTGCAGAAACTTCGCCGTATGCGAACCGACGTTGCCAAAGCCCTGGATCGCAACAGACGTGCCGGCGATCTTGCGGCCAAGGCGGCTGAGGAGTTTGAGCGTCAAGCTCCCGACCCCTCGGCCGGTGGCTTCGTCACGACCGGGAATGCCGTGATACTCCACCGGCTTGCCGGTGACGCAGGCGGGAGAGAAGCCATGATACTTCCCATACTGATTCATGATCCAAGCCATCACATCCGGAGTTGTGCCCATGTCGGGGGCTGGAATGTCAACATCGGGTCCGAAGAGATCGTGGATTGCATCGACAAAGCGACGGGTGATGCGTTCGAGTTCACGTGGCGACATTTTTGACGGGTCCAGAGAGATGCCCCCCTTGGCCCCGCCGTAGGGAATGTTGACGACGGCCGTTTTCCAAGTCATTAAGGCTGCCAAGCTCCGCACCTCTTCGAGATCAACCTGCGGGTGGTAGCGAAGTCCCCCCTTCATCGGGCCTCGGGCACTGTTGTGCTGCACACGGTAGCCAATAAAAGTGGCAACATCCCCTGAATCCATCTCGACGGGAATTTGTACCTGCACCTCGCGTTTGGCCGTGAGCAGCAATCTCCGCATATTGTCGGAGAGATCGAGTTGGTCAGCCGCGCGATCAAAGTAGATTCTGCTGGCTTCACTGGAACGCATGAAGGGGTAGCTCTTTGAGGGAAACGAACGGCGAAACAAACGGACCGGACTGCGGCAGCTTATCTCTCAACAGGGAAAACCGCTAGGATTTTCTTCAAAGAGTCTTAGCAGGATGGAGTCTTAGCAGGATGCAGGCCGATGCCAGAGCCAACCTCAGAACAGAAGCCAACCCCCGAAATTGTCAGTGTAGAGAAGTTCTGGAAGCTTGTTGCTGCCAGCAAACTGATCGACCCGGGAATGCTGGAAAGTCTGCGTCGGGAGTTTCAGGGATTGCCCTCCCAGCCCGGACGAGCGGCCGAGCCGTCGCAATCTGCTGCCACAGCAGTGGTCGCCAAGAGGCTTGTCGACCGAGGTGTGCTCAGCCTCTGGCAGGCCAAAAGGCTTGCGCGGGGTGAACGTGGGCCTTACTTTATTGACGATTATCGATTGATCGATAGGCTCGAATACGATGGTCGGGGACTACTCTTCCAGGCCCGTCACGATCCCTCTGGACGAGAAGTCCGGCTGGTGCTCCTGAGCAAGTCACTCTGCAATCAAATTGAAGTCTGGACCTCAATCGTGCAGCAGACGACGATCGCACATCAAGCTAAAAACTCAATGCTCAGTCGCACTTGGGCGCTTGAGCAGTCGCAAGGCCAACGATTTATTGTCTGCGAGCAGATTGAAGGGATGCCGTTGGCTGATGAATTGGCTCGCTTCGGGGCTTTCCAGAGCGGTCCCGCTGGCACGCTGATTCTGGCGATTGCCCAGGCGGTCGCTGAACTGCATCGCCTCGGCACCGTTCATGGCGCCATCTCGCTCGATACGCTGCTGCGTGAACCACCAAAGGACGATGAAGATCCTCGATCAGGGAGCGTTCGCTTGCTGCAGTTTCCACAGGGAGTTGATCCGCATCAGGTAACTCGCAGCGTGCTTTTCGACACCCAAGAGCGGGTTTCGCAACTGGGACGCAGGGCCTCGTTTATTGCGCCAGAATTAATGGTGCCAGGAGGAGTGTGCGACGCCCGTAGCGATGTGTACGCCCTTGGGTGTGTCTTCCACAGTTTGCTGACAGGTTTACTGCCGTGTTGGCTAAAAACCCCCAAGCACACGCTTGCACAGGCGGCCCTCTTGGGCCCGGCACCGCTGGGCCCGCCCCGCGTGCCGGCGCCGGTGGCTGCGTTGATCTCATGTATGGTGGCACGCGATCCAGCCGCACGCCATGCAACTGCCCAAGAGGCCGCTGCAGCGATCGCAGAATGTTTTGGCTTGGCCGATATTTCTGCAGGTGCTGTGCTGGGAGGGCCATCGAAAAACACTCCGGCGATGCGACTCAGCCCCGCTCTGCCACAAGCTGCTCCCAGTCAGTTTTCGGCCCCGGAAATTGCCCCAGCGGTCGCAATCGTTAAAGGGGCGGCAGATTTTACTGGCGTCGAAACGCTAGCGACTCCCCGAATGTTGAGCGGCGCTGGCAATCCGCCCGGCCTATTCGATCTGGCGATCCAAAAGGGCACGCTTGCCGCGAGGCGGCGGGCGGCCCGGCTGCGCCTGATTGGAATGAGCATCGTGGGTGTTGTTTCAGTCGTCTCAATCGCAGCCATTCTTTTCTGGTCGGCCCCCGCTTTTGACTCCAAGTCGAAGGGGAAATCCCTCGCGTCCAAGAAAAAGTCAGCGGTCGATTCGCCGCCCGCTGGCGACACAAAGCCACCGACACCAGCGCCTGAGAAGCCAGTTGTTGGAGCGATCAGCGATCCGCCTCCGCCCGCCCCCAAGCCACCTGCTGGTGAAAAAAGTGTTGCGCAGCCAGTCCTTGTCAGCGACCCCGATCTGCCGTGGGCATCGCCGACAGCTGGTCTACCGCCCAACTTAGAGTATCTTCCACCGGGGTCGCAGTTGATCCTGCTGGCTCGACCCGCCGACATCCATAACGATCCAGAAGGGTTACTCTTTGTGCGGTCGCTGGGACCTCGAGTGGAAGAGGCGATTAAAAAGCTAACGGGAATCTGCGGCTGTGAGTTGAGTGGGATCGAAGTTTTACAAGCTGGCTGGCAGGCAGATGGCCGCGATCAGGTTGTGGGCGGCTTTATGTTTCGGCTTACCGCGCCGATTCCCACGCCTATCGATCCTGCCAGTTGGAAAAATGCGTGGGGCGATACAAAAGAAGTCACGCTCAAATCAGAGACGATTTATAAGGGCGAAACCCTGTCGTATTGGCTGCCTTCAGCCGAGCAGGGGCAGGTGCTTGTGGTGGCTGGAGAGTCAATTCTAAAGGAGATGGTTGAGTCTGGCCGCGAGGCTGATAGGTCCGACACAATCAAAGCCAGCCTACCACTCGATCTGGAGGTGCTTGTTGGCATGCTTGACCGCAAACGCCACCTCACGCTTTTTGGTTCTCCCACCTATTTGCTCAACGACGGCCGAGCCGTTATGGCTGGATCGCTCGTCAAGTTGGTGGAACCTCTAGGAGATTTTTTTTTGACCGGGAAAGCCTCAGCGTCAAAAACAACATCGCCAAAAGTAGCGGCGGCAGCAGCCTTATCACTGCACTGTGGCCAAAACTTTTATATTGAAATCGACACCATTGCCACGCTTGATGAACCGGCCAAGGTGCTGGCCAAAACCCTTGCCGAGAGAGTGGCTGCGTTGGCCGATACGATCGAGACCTACTGTGCCCACCTGAATCCGCACGCGTATGGACGCAAGCTTGTTTTGCGGTTGCCGGCCATGATGCGTGTGCTCTCGGCGAACGCTCGCTCGGGAGCGGAGGGCAAGGGGGTGGTGCTCAACGGCTACCTACCCCAACATGCCGGCCACAATCTCGTGTTGGCTGCCGAACTGGCCTTGGAACAGTCTGGCGGTGCTGCCAACGAAACAGTTGCCGGAAGCACGCCGGCAAAAAATGGGGGCGATGGCAGCGGAGCAGCGCAGGGTGCGCTCACCAAGCTCCAGAAAAAAATCACGCTCACATTCAACCGCGACAATCTGGAGCGATCGATTCAGATGTTGGCCGAAGAGACGGGCGTGCCGATGGAGATCATGGGCAGCGACTTGCAGCTTGAAGGCATCACAAAGAACCAGTCCTTCGGCCTTGACGAAAAAGATCAGACTGCAGATGCAATCCTCAAAATCATCTTGGCTCGAAGCAACACAGATGGCAAACTTGTGTATGTTGTGCGCACCAAGGGTGGGATTGAGTCGATTGAGATCACCACGCGGGCGGCGGTTGCCAAACGTGGCGACAAACTTCCTCCGGGATTTGAAAAAGCCAAGACAGAAGAAAAACCCAAAGAGACTCAAAAATGATCATTGTCATGCAGTCCAAGGCTTCTCAGAACGATCTCGCCCATGTTGTTTCCCGCGTCGAAAGCATGGGCCTGCGGCCGCATGTGATCGTGGGCACGGAGCGAACGGTGGTGGCGGTTGTCGGCGATGAACGCGAGGCGACATCCTCCGGCATGGAGACGCTACCCGGCGTGGCCTCTGTGCTGCCGATTCTGGCCCCTTATAAAGTGGCCAGCCGGGAAGTACAAAGCGAACCGACGGTTGTGCGGGCGGGGTCGCTTGTCATCGGTGGAAAAAATATCGGCGTGATCGCCGGCCCGTGCTCGGTGGAGAGTCGCGAGCAGATTTTGGAAACAGCCCGAGCCGTCAAGCAACTTGGGGCCACTGGCCTGCGGGGCGGTGCCTATAAGCCGCGCACCAGTCCCTATAGCTTTCAGGGCATGAAGGAGAAGGGGCTCGAACTCTTGGCCGAGGCCCGGGCGGAGACGGGGCTAGCGATCGTGACTGAAGTGGTGGCTCCTGAAGATGTCACGCTGGTTGCCCGCTATGCCGATGTCCTGCAGATTGGCGCTCGTAACATGCAAAATTACAGGCTGCTTGAAGCCGTAGGAAAAACCCAGGTGGCCGTGCTCTTAAAGCGAGGCCCTGCAGCCACGGTCGAAGAACTGCTCTTGGCGGCCGAATATATTCTGGATGCCGGCAATCGGCAGGTGATCCTCTGTGAGCGGGGCATCCGCACATTTGAAACCCACACGCGATTCACGCTCCCATTGGCCACCGTTCCGTGGTTGCACGCCCGCACGCATCTGCCGGTCGTTGTTGATCCGAGCCATGGCACCGGCCACGCAAACCTGGTCGAAAGTATGGCCGCTGCCAGCATCGCCGCCGGGGCCGACGGCCTGATCGTTGAAGTGCATCCCGATCCCAAGTGCGCGGCCAGCGATGGCGGGCAGACGCTCGACTTCGTGGCGTTTGAAAAACTGATGCTCGTCTGCCGCCGGGTTGCCGGTGCGCTTGACCGGTCAATCACTTGATGTCGTTACGATTTTCCCCCACAGAAAAAAATGCCGGCCGCTTGAGCGAGGACGACATCCGCTTGCAGCGAAGGAAAAAAAGAAACAGCCCTTCCTAGAGGAAAAGCCCGGTAAACCTTAGGGACAGTACCGGCAAGACCGAGAATGATAGCAGGTGGATCATGAAAAACTTTGTGACTGCGTTTGTACCGGTGTTGCTGGCGGGCCTTGTAGGTCAAGCGCTGGCGGCGGATCAGTCGACGTGGCTGCCGTCGGCATTTACTTTGCACTGCGTCAAATGCCACGGGAAAGCCGACACGATTGAAGGAGATGTCGATCTGCTGGGCCTTTCCTCCAACGCGGCACTCGAGGCGAGGCCAGAGTTACTTGAAAGACTGATTCAGGTTTTGAAAGATCGTGAGATGCCCCCCGAGGACCAGCCGCCTGTTCCGGCGGTGGATCGCGAGCAAATGATCAAAGAACTCGAGTTGATGTTTGGTAAGGTCGTCAAGACCCAGCCATTCAACCCCACGCCGATCCGACGGATGAATCGGTTTGAGTACAACAACGCCGTTGTGGATCTTCTTGAACTCGATCGCG
>QWQJ01000138.1 GCA_003670865.1 Planctomycetota bacterium
AAATTTCGAACAGACATAATCTTTTGAAGCCCCGATCCAGATGCCGGTTGGACTTTGAAATCGTACCGGCATAGCAGGATCGTCAATGACGATCCACTCACGATCCAATTGAGGTGGTTCAACATGATCGCTATTTTTTGCCGCCGGGTCAGTGCGGCCCGACATCCCAACCAAGCCGACTCGACCCCCGGACTGCTTGCGAATGTGCATCACGGCTGTCCGCTGCTGAATGATAGAAGAGCCGCCCAGATTATTTTCTACCGTAATCGAAGTCGCAACTAATCCGGTTCGTTTACATTTTGGGCAGGTGGCTTTTTTGCCGATGTGTTTGTCATCGACGGCCTGACTGTGTGCACAAGCATCGCACAAAAATAGAGCCATCGGTTTTTGTCCTCCGCTAGAGAAGAAAGAACGATTGCTATCCAAACAGCAACACCCGCCCTCATTGACGGGAAGGTACTCCGATTAGCAATGCACGTCAAGGAAAAATCTTTACTGGGATCAAGGGCCATTCGCCCACATCCTTGGCACGCGCTGGCGAGCCGTTACCCCCTTGCGATCCGCGAGCCTTACTCAAGCTTGGCGAAACGTACCTCGAGCTCGGCGAGACGTATCTCGAGCACTTCGACACGGACTGCCAGCGCGGCCGGAGCTTCACCCATAAAGGACGAGGCCAGCAAAGGTGTATTGTCCGCAGCCTGCCCCGCGACGGTCTGTTTGGCTTGCACTTTGAGCAGTGCCTCTGCTGAAAGCAGGCCGTGGGTGAGTTGGCGACCGCGGCCAGGAGCTGAAAGCCAGACGATGAGTCGACGTTTTTCCAGCCGATCAAGATGGGCCCGCAAAACGGTCAGATCTGCAATCGGATCCATGCGACTAGCCCGCCCCCGCAAGTCTCCTTCGCTTTGCGCCCCGCGCAAAAAAAGCTCTGCCAGGATTGCCAGTTCTTCCTTATCGACGCCCAGCCACTCGTAGGCCAAATGCCGGTAACGGGCAAGCCTGCCACTGCCAAACACTTCGACTGCTGCCCCGCACTCGCGCAGCGTCGTCAGTGCACCGCTGACCTGTTCTTCGTCGAGCGTCATGACCGGATCGCGGTTGCTCTTTTGGTTCGATCCAGTCACCACCGCATTCAACGAGAGTGGATACTGCTCTGGTGTGGTCTTCGCCTTTTCAATGAGCACGCCGAGCACGCGGAGTTCGATGCGGCCGAGTGACTGAATGGGTTTGGCAGACGCTGCACTACCCTGTTGAGCAGTTGGAGTTATCGCCTCCCCTTCATGTTCGGCGTTTGAGTCATTTCCAAAAACATCTGACATAATCGCTCTCCTGTAAGACGGATCTTTATCACCGGGTTTTTATGGCCGACTGTATTGTGAGGCCGCAGCAAGACCTGTGAATCTATCCTTAAAGGGGATACAAAGTCACGTGTTGATAGGACCATCGCTACCGACAGGGATCGCCCAATAGTCCAAGCGGGCTGCACTTAAAACAACCAGCGATAGACGGCATACAGGCAAAGCAGTGCGCCAGCCGTCACCCAAAGTGGCTTGCGAGGCAGCGGGGCGTCTTCACTGGAAAGGTACTGCTCGCAGTGAGGGCAGCGGTCGCAGTCTTCGAGAATGTCACGTCGGCACCACGGACAGGGAATCGTTGGCTCTTCATCTGAGTCAAAGCCTTCCTCTAAATCATGTTCGCTGTCGTCATCGCTTGAATCGTCTTGCCAATCGTTATCCCGGTTCTTTGAAGTTGAGCGAATCATGACAAGATTGAGCATACTCACTCCCAGACAAATGTCACGCCTTGACGGGGCGGTTTTGGAGCCTGTCCATGCGTTCTTCCGCCCGGACTGTCCACGTCTGTCGAGCACAATGCTAGACTTCCCGTGAGTGTTAAAGTCTCCCGTTCCACAGTCGGCCGAGCGATTGCTCGAACTGGCCGCCACGCTAAAAACGCATAGCGGGTTCGCTGAAGTTGTGAAGAGTCTGCAGTCAGGGCACGGCGGCACAATTGGCGGAACCTGGGGGTCGAGTTCTGCGCTGACAGCCGCCGCTCTGGCAGAAGCTATTGGGTCAACGGATGCAGCGAAAAAAGGTGCGCTTGTGGTTGTGCTGCCGCACGCGGCAGATGCCGAATCGTTTGCCGACGATTGTGCACTCTTTACGACTCGTTCGATTGCCATTTTGCCGGCCTTGGAAAGCTACGGCGAGGATGCAGCCAATGATCCGGCGACAACCGCTAGGCTCTCGATGGTCAAGCGACTGACCGGGCCGTCTGCAGAGATGCCAGATGTGATCGTGACCACAATTCAAGCATTGCTCACGCCGCTTGACGACCCCCGTGAGATTGAAGCCAGCACGCGACGGCTCGAAAACGGCGGCCGAATCAATCCAGCAGAACTCTCCGATTGGCTGGTAGCCAGAGGCTGGCAAGCGACGAGTGCCGTCGATACCCCCGGCACCTTCGCCCGTCGCGGCGGCATTATTGATCTCTTTGCCAGCGATTGGGATCGGCCGGTGCGCATGGAACTCATCGACGATGAAATTGAATCGCTGCGCACATTCGATACTGTCTCGCAGCGGAGCGTGGCCGAGTTGACCAGCATCGACCTAACAGCCCTCGTCCGCAGAGCTGTAACAGCTTCAACCGATCTAGCAGAGCCGATCGCTGCCAGCAAAAAGCAATCCCAGCCAGTAAAGCAGTGGCGAGGATCTGAGCCGCTACCCCCGGTCAGACGGACGCAACTTTCCGATATTGTGTCGCCGCACTCGTGGTGGGTGCTCGTTGAACCGGGCGAACTCGCCGAAGAGGCCAAACGCACCTCGCAGCGTCTGAGCGGGCTGGCTGACCTTTCCGATCCAGCCGAAGTGTTTGCCCGCATATACCGGTTTCCATCGGTAACACTTGCAGCCATCGCACAGTCGAGCCTCGAAGCTACGGCGTCGCTCTCGATCGAGAGCGTGGAACGCTTTACCGGCGTGCTCGACCGAGTGCGGGACGAATTGGAGACGGTTGGCCGCGATCAGCAGGTGTGGGTTGTGGCGCCAACCGTTGCCGAGGAAAAACGGCTTCGCGAATTACTCGACGGCTCGGCACCGGCGCAGTCTGGACGGCTGCACTTTGCTCTCGGCCACCTTTCGGGAGGTTTTCGACTCGTGCCTGAGAAGGTTGTACTCGTCTCTAGCGCCGAACTCTTTCGGCGTGAGGATGTTGCGGCGAGGGCTCCGCGGCACAGACTCTCGCGCGCCATCGACACCTTCCTAGATCTCCATGAAGGCGATCACGTCGTCCATCTTGCCCACGGCATTGGCCGCTACTGTGGGCTCAAACTGCTCGACAAACATGATCGTAGAGAAGAATTTCTGGAGCTTGAATTTGCCGAGAGCACGCGAATCTATGTGCCGACCTCCTGCATTGAGTTGGTTCAGAAATATGTGGGTGGCTCCAAACTCGCGCCCAAGCTGGCAAAGGTCGGTGGCAAGCTCTGGGAAAAACAAAAGCAGGCGGTGCGGGACGCTGTGGACGATATGGCCGCCGACATGATTCAACTGCAGGCCCGCCGGGAAAGCCGCCCCGGCATCGCCTTTCCCCCCGACACTCCCTGGCAGCGGCAGTTTGAAGAGTCATTTCCATTTGACGAGACGCCCGATCAGTTACTGGCGATCGAGGCGATCCGCGCCGATATGCAGCAGCGGCGACCGATGGATCGACTGCTCTGCGGAGATGTCGGATTTGGCAAAACAGAGATGGCCATGAGGGCCGCATTCAAAGCGGTGGAGGCGGGTTATCAAGTGGCAGTGCTGGTTCCCACGACGGTGCTGGCCGAACAGCACCGCAGCAGTTTTACGGCTAGATTCGCCGAGTTTCCTTTTATGATTCGGGCACTGTCGCGATTTTCTAGTGCCAAAGAGGAACGGACGACACTCGAGGGTTTGGCCAGCGGTTCGGTCGACATTGTCATCGGCACCCACCGACTCGCGCAGGCCGATGTGCACTTTTCAAATCTCGGACTCTTGGTCGTCGATGAGGAGCAGCGGTTTGGCGTGGATGTCAAGGAGCGTCTGAAGGCCCTCCGCGCTAGCGTCGATGTGTTGACGATGACAGCCACACCGATCCCCCGCACACTCCATATGTCGATGCTCGGCATCCGTGACATTTCCAGTCTCGCCACTCCGCCGGCCAATCGACTGCCTGTCGAGACGCGGGTCTCGCGTTTTGATAACGGGCTGATTCGCCATGCGATCGATCGGGAGATGGCCCGCGGGGGGCAGGTCTTTTTTGTGCACAACCGGATTCACGACATCCACGCCGTGGCGAAGCGGCTCTCGCAGATCGTGCCCGAGGCAACGATCGGTATCGGCCATGGACGGCTTACCGAAACAGAATTGGAAGAGGTGATGCTCGGCTTTGTGACAGGGAAGATCGACATTCTTCTGGCCACAACGATCATCGAAAGCGGCCTCGACATTCCCAACGCCAATACAATTTTTATTGACGAAGCCGATACCTACGGCCTCGCCGATATGCATCAATTGCGAGGCCGCGTTGGTCGTTCGCATCACCGGGCGTATTGCTACATGCTGGTAGACGAGACGGCGACATTGACAGCCACAGCAGCCCGACGCCTGCGGGCAATCCAGGAATTTTCGAGCATGGGAGCTGGCTTCTCCCTAGCCATGCGAGATCTTGAGATCCGAGGCGCCGGCAATCTGCTCGGCACCCAGCAAAGCGGCCACATTGCCACTGTCGGTTACGAACTCTACTGCCGTCTCTTGGAGCAGGCTGTCCGCAGGATCAAATCGCTGCCGTTAGCCGAACCGCTGGCCGTCACGATCGATCTGCCGGGCGCAGCCTGGCTGCCGAGGGAATTTGTTGCTGATTTCCGCAGCAAGATCGACATTTACCGCCGGCTCTCGCGCACGCTGTCTAGCGCTCAGGTTGACGATCTAGCTGGAGAATTAGTCGATCGATTTGGGCCTCTCCCTGAAGAAGTGCAGCGGTTGCTGTCCTTTGCCAGGTTACGAATTGCAGCGGCAGCCTACGGAATCGACTCGATCACGCGGCAGGAAGGGATGGTAATGATTGCCCACCACGACCACATGGCGATCGAAGCGCTCAAGGCCTCTGGCAGGCCTGGGGCCGGATCGCTGCGGATTGTGGACGACCGCACCGCCGCCCTGCCCCTGGAAAAGCATGTTTGTGCCGCTCCAGACCGACTTCTGCAGACTGTCGGGACGCTCTTGCGACCTCGTCGTGAGAATTCTACAGTTCCAGCCCGCCTCTTATAAGGATGCTTTGCATGATCGATCTGGGCCGCCGGCCTCGCGGAAAAAATCTGTTGCGATTCGCAGTTGCTGTTGCGACTTGCCTGGCCGCAGTCGTTGGTTCGCCGACGGTAGCGTTGGCCCAGAGGATTGCTAACCAGTTTAATGATGCTTCCTCAAATGCCACACAAGGCCCAAACACTTCGGGCCAGTCGGGGCCAGGTGGCACAGCCACAACGAACCTTGTGCCTCACATTCAAAAGAGCGTCTCGCGGCCCGAGGGCTGGCCTGGCTCCACCAAGGGAGACGGCAAAAAACTGTTCGACAACCATGTGCTCTCAAGCATCCGAGTCAATCCCGGCAGCCCGATCGTACCGCTTGTAGGATCTGCGAATGCCGCCGACAAAAACTCACCGGTCAGACCTATTGATGGACGCGCATCGACTGCACCTGCGGCGGTAACGGGTGGCGTTGTGCAGGCCAACTTTGAAGAGCCTGCTTTG
This sequence comes from Planctomycetota bacterium, assembly GCA_003670865.1. Classification (GTDB taxonomy): domain Bacteria; phylum Planctomycetota; class Planctomycetia; order Pirellulales; family UBA1268; genus BAIKAL-G1-2R. The sequence continues at coordinate 5,765 of QWQJ01000138.1, forward strand.
GACAGACTGCCCGCTGTGATCCCTGGCGAGCAGTCGCTGGAAACAGCCATGATCGTGGCCCGCGTTGGATCGGAAGTCGTTTTGGAAAGCGACTTACTGACGCCCAGTGCCACCGCTTGGCTGGCCAAGGTTTCTCCCGGCCTCAAGCCGGAGCAGATTCGCGAACTGAAGATGCAAATTTTTAAACAGGTGCTCGTGCCACACGTTGAATCGATGATCGTTTATGTCGATGCTTGCCGGACGATCCCTGAAGACCGCCTCCCCGATATTAAAAAGAAAGTCAATGAGTCATTCGACCAGCAGCAATTGCCTCGGCTGATGAAAGATGCGGGCGTGGCCTCATCAACGGAGTACGAACAGCTTTTACGTTCCCGTGGTCAGTCGCTCGAACACATCCGCAAAACTTACTTTGAGCGAGCCCTCGCCCAGCAGTGGGTGCAGCAAAAGGTGGCCAGCGACAAAGAGATACCCCACGCCGAGATGATCGCGTGGTATGAAAATCATCTGGCCGATTACGACTATTCAGCCAGGGCCCGCTTCGAGCAGATCAGCGTGCGGATCACCCCGCAGCGATCGCGCGACCAGGCATGGAATGCCCTCGCAACGATGGGTAACGATGTGCTGGAAGGCAAACCCTTTGCCGACATTGCTCGCACGCGATCCGACGGGCCGACGGCTTCCACGGGAGGCGTTTACGACTGGACAAACAAAAGCAGTTTGGCATCGAAGGTGCTTGATGAGGCAATCTTTACGCTGCCCGTCGGGCAGTTGAGCGAGATTCTTGAAGATGGTGGATTTTTGCACATCGTGCGGGTGAGCGAGCGAGTCGAGGCCGGCAGAACGCCGTTCATCGAAGCGCAGGTTGGCATTCGCGACAATTTGTACATGGAGCGACGCAAACGCGAGATGGACGAATACCTCGCCAAGCTCAAAGAACGAACGCCCGTCTGGACCATCTTTGACGAGCAGCCCGGCGGCCTAGGCGGCCAAATGCAAACGGCTACCCGGCCCGGCTCCACTCGTCGAGAGTGACGCTCTGTCCTGTCGGAGTCTGTGCTTTGTCGCCCGTTGGCCTGCTGGCGTAGCGGCTGATTGCCCAGGAATTGCGTCGCGGCTAAACTCTGAGCGTGGGCCCAACTGCCGTTCTAGTCCTCGTCCTGATTTTGTGTCGCTCTCCAGCGCGTGAACTGCCTCCGGAGTTTCTGCTATGAATGCCCCCTCCCTGCCCTCGGTTGCCCGTCCTGTCGCCGCGGCCCCTGCTGTCGCAGCGACTCCCGTCGCGACTGGATTTGGAGGCACGCTCTCGGAAGGCGTGGCAAAACTTGACATCAATGGCAAGAGCTATGAATTGCCATTGCTCGTAGGCACAGAAAACGAACGCGCCGTTGATATTTCCAAGCTGCGGGCGATGACAGGAGTCGTCACGCTCGACGAAGGCTATGTCAACACCGGATCGACCACCAGCGCCATCACATTTCTTGATGGTGAAAAAGGAATTCTGCGTTACAGGGGCTACCCAATCGAGGTTCTTGCCGAGAAGTGTGACTTTGTCGAAGTCAGCTACCTTTTGATCTACGGTAAACTCCCGACCAGTGACGAGCTCAACAGTTTCGGAAAAATGCTCTCGCACCACACGATGATCCACGAGGACATGCGCAGTTTCTACGGCGGCTTTCCCCGTGACGCGCATCCGATGGCTACGCTCGGCAGCGTGGTTGGGGCGCTCTCAACTTTTTATCAAGACTCGCTCGATGTTCGTGATCCCCGCCAGGTGGAGGTGAGCGTGCACCGCCTGCTGGCAAAGCTGCCGACGATTGCCGCCTACAGCCACAAGAAGTCGATTGGCCAACCGCTGATCTATCCTCGCAACGACCTTTCTTACTGCGAGAATTTTTTGCAGATGATGTTTGCCGTGCCATGCGAGGAGTATCATATTGACCCCGACTTTGCTGATGCCCTCGACATGCTCTTAATCGTCCATGCCGACCACGAGCAAAACTGCTCCACATCGACCGTCCGCATGGTCGGATCGAGCGACGCCAATCTCTTCGCCAGTATCTCGGCTGGGATCTGCGCGCTCTGGGGACCACTTCACGGCGGTGCCAATCAGGCGTCTGTGGAGATGCTTGAAAAGATTGTGGCTGACGGCGGAAATGTCAAAAAGTATGTTGACCTCGCGAAGAAAAAGGACTCCGGTTTCAGACTGATGGGCTTTGGTCACCGCGTCTACAAAAACTACGACCCCCGGGCCAGATTGATCAAGGCGACATGCGACAAATTGTTAGCAAAAATCGCCCGTCATGATCCAATTTTTGACATCGCGCAGCAACTTGAGGAAGTGGCACTAGCAGACGAATACTTTATCGAGCGCAAACTCTATCCCAATGTCGATTTCTATTCCGGCGTGATCTACCGAGCTATGGGGATTCCTGTGCAGATGTTTCCCGTGCTCTTTGCCATGGGTCGTTTGCCTGGCTGGATTGCTCACTGGATCGAAATGCACCATTCGCCTTCTCAAAAAATCTGTCGTCCACGGCAGATCTACACCGGCGAAAGGCTCCGCGATTTCGAGCCCATCAGCAAGCGAGTCTAGTGGCGTTTGCTACGAAAAAAGTCACTGAGGATCCGGCCGCACTCATCAGCCATGACATGGCCGGTGTGCTCGACACGGTGGTTGAGTCGTTGGTCGTCAAAGAGTCGATAGAGTGTCTCCACGGCTCCCGCCTTAGGGTCGGCCGCGCCCCACACCACCACAGGCACACGCGCTTGCAGGATAGCGCCAGCGCACATCGGGCAAGGCTCAAGCGTGACATAGAGTGTGCAGCCTTCGAGTCGCCAGGAATTGAGTGCGGCGGCAGCTTGTGTGATGGCAATCATTTCAGCGTGCGCTGTCGGATCGGCCAATTGCTCCCGCTGATTGTGGGCGCTGGCCACAACCCGTCCGGACGCAACCACAATTGCCCCGACCGGCACTTCATCCTCTGAGGCGGCAACCCGGGCCTCATCGAGAGCCAGTCGCATCCAGCGATCGTGCACCTGTTCGCCCGGCAGTTGGAGGGATTGAAATAAGTCCATGGCGGGAACTGTAGACGAACCCACCGGCAACAGACAACTGGTTATGTCAAATGCGCCACTCGCCGCGTGAGAAACTCGGCACGCGTCGGCTGGCAGCCCAGACGCTCAATTTTTAAGACCCTAGGGGGGAGATCGCGGGGAATGCTAACGGAGAACTTGGGGAGAGCGACCGCATCGGGTATCTTACGAAGATTCAACGCCGTTTCGTGTCCGCTTATATGCAGGAGTTGTTTGTATGGATTTTCCGATGGACCCCACCACGCTTCTGCTGCGATGGGCTCATGTGTTGGCAGCCATTATCGCCATGGGCGGGTTGATGTTTGCGAGATTCGCCCTCCTGCCGGCGCTATCGGATCTGGATGCCCAAACGCGCACAGCCATTCACGAATCCATTCGTCGCCGCTGGCTGCCGTGGGTCATTGGTGCCATCACGGTGCTGCTGGCCAGTGGCTTGGCAAACTTTTTACTGTTCAATGCCCGCGTCAAAGCAGAGGGTTGGGGCGATGGCCTGTGGATGAGTCAGACCAGCTACCACGCCCTGTTTGGCGCAAAGTTTTTATTGGCACTTGTGATCTTCTACTTTGCCAGCGCCTTGGTAGGTCGCGGTGCGGGAACGCAGTGGGTGCGAAACGATCGCGCAAAATGGCTCTCGATAACCCTCGGTCTGTCACTTGCAGTAGTGCTGCTTTCTGGCTGGATGCGGCAACTGCACACAGGCCAAAATAAAGGCCCAGGAGATGGCGGCGTGCGCATCAATTCCAGTGACTCTCGGGACTCTGGGGTCGGTATGCCGGTCGACCCCGCCGCCCAGCCCCGATATCAGGACGGCGACGCCGGCTCGAAGTTTCGCGACACTGACGATGCCCCAGGGGAGCGAGTCAAATAGCGCATCAAAGATAATCGATGGATAAAAAAGAAAAAAAACGGTTTGATGTTTTGCATCAAAAAATCGCTAAATTGCAGCAGCAATTGGCCGGTGCGAAGCAACAGCCCGACGATCCGGCCGATGTGCCGCGATTTGAACGCGAACTTGCCGCCGCTCACGCCGAGCTAGCTCATCTGAAAAAAACCTGAAATTTGTCCCGGGACTGCAGCGAGCAAGCGCATGTTTTTGAGTCAATTTTTTGCGAAGTTTACGGGCGGTCAACCGCGGGTCGATCTCTGGAGCCGTTACGAACGGCTGCGCGAGAGCAATTCAGGCACGATGTCGCAGTTTTACAAGGTCAAAGATACTCGTAGCGGTGTTGTGCTGGGATTGAAAATCATCGACACAGTAAAGAGTCAGCCCATTGAAGGCCGCTACAAGGGCTTGGGGAAGCCAAGCGAAGGGGAGATTGGCGGGAAAATTATAGGACCTCATATTGCCAAGACGCTTGAGTGGGGCATCTCTGCAAAAGGTGAGTCCTACATCGTGCAGGAGTACATTGAGGGCACGCTTCTGCATGCTCTACTCTCGGCCCGCAAACCGCTGCCCCCGGCCAAGCGTCTGGATCTTGTGCGGCAAGCGGCGACGGCCATTGCTGTTGTGCATAAAGCCGGGTTTGTCCATCGCGATATCTGTCCTCGTAATTTTCTGCTCCAGCCAGATGGCCGTCTTGTACTCTTTGACTTCGGTCTCACGGTACCTGATAAGCCTGTTTTTCTTCAGCCGGGCAATCGCACGGGCACACCCAACTACATGGCTCCGGAGATTGTCCGTCGCAAACAGTCGGACAAAAGGCTCGATGTTTTTTCATTTGGTGTGACGGCCTATGAAATTTGTACGCTGCACCTCCCTTGGCCGCACGGCACCACCGGCAGTGCGGCGATGATGCACGACTCTCCTCCGTCCAGTATCTCCGAGCACTGGCCGGGGATTCCGGCCCCGCTAGCCACGGCCATCACGGCCTGTTTACAAGCTGATCCCGCCAGTCGCCCAGCCTCCATGGAGGCGTTCCTTGGAAGTATTTCCAAGGTTACTCTTTGAAAAAGGGCCCGTCGCAACCGAGGCCGGATGGCAGGCCTTGAAGCATAGCCCCAATGGTTTTATGTTCTGAACTTCGGCCTCCCGCTTTTAGACTCTACTCCCGACAAACTCGCTCGACACCAACAGACCCAACGATCAAGACAAGGACAACTCAGCCATGACAATGGACAAAAGCCTCCGTGTGCGAAAAGGTGCCTCCAGTGCGCGTGGCGTGCTCAAGCGTTCTGAGCGCATCGTCAAGCTCAAAGAGCAGGATCGTTGGGAGCCCGGTCGCAGTCCGTTGGGTTTGCCCAAGGTGCGGGTTTATAAGATGGCCATGAAGAAGAAAAAGAAGGCCAAGGCCGAAGAAGGCGTTGAAGGGGCTGCCGGAGCAAAGGCGGCGACTGGCGGAGCGGCTAAGAAGAAATAAGCGGTACTACTGTCTAGGTTTTTGCGATGCCAGTTGGGCGGCCGCCGCTTGACCCGAGGCGATCACCTGTGGAATCCCCACGCCCTCATAGGCGGCGCCTGCAATCGCCAAACCTGGAACGCCCACAAGCCGCTGTTTGATCCGATCGATGGTTTGCAGGTGACCGACGTGATACTGCGGTATGGCGCCGGCCCAGCGATCGATTTGGACAAACTGCGGTTGGCTCTGCACGCGTCTCTGCCGCAGAGCGGCCGAATCATCGAAGGCAACCGATGAAGCTCCTTTACCGCGGCTGCCCAGCACGGCTGAGACTTCCGCAAGGGCTACGCTGAGGAGTTGATCGTCAGGGAGTAAGGCAGTCGCTGGATCGAGTGCGCCACCCACAAACACACGCAGCAGCACGCTGCCTGTCGGCGCTCGCCCAGAAAACTTTGAACTTGAAAAACTGATTGCCAGAGCCTTGCGGCCGGCACTGCGGGGCACGACGACACCGGCTGCATCGAGCGGGTGAATCAGGTCATTGCGGGCAAAGCCCAGCGATACAACCGCTGAGCCAGCATATTGAATCGTCGCTAATTCATCTGCTAACGGTTTGTCGATATCGGCTAACAGGTGCGACGCCTCGCGCGAAGGTACTGCCAGTACGACCGCATCGGCTAGGATCGTTTGAAGTCCTTCCGCGTTCTCGCTGGAACTGATCGAGAGTTCCCAGCCGCCGTTGGTCCGCCGTACAAGCCGCTTGACGGTGGCCGTCACCCGCTGGACACC
>QWQJ01000057.1 GCA_003670865.1 Planctomycetota bacterium
CGGCCTGCCCGACCCAGTTCCATTTCTCGTGGCGCCTGGTCTTGATGTCGGCGTGCTTTGGGTCTTTGCACTCTCCGGCATCGCTGTCTATGGCGTGCTCCTAGGAGGCTGGGCGAGTAACAATAAATATGGCTTTCTGGGTGGGATTCGCAGCAGTGCCCAGCTTGTGGCTTATGAGATTCCGCTGGGTCTGGGATTGCTCGGCGTTGTGCTGGCTGCCGGCTCGCTCAAGCTCGATGTGATCATGAATGCACAGGCCGAGAGCGGCATCTGGTATGCGTTTTCCCAACCGCTGGGCTTTCTGGTCTTTCTGGTAGCCAGCTTTGCTGAAGCGGCACGACTGCCGTTTGACTTGCCGGAAGCTGAGCAAGAATTAGTCGGTGGCTACCACACAGAGTATTCGGGTATCCGCCTCCTGCTTTTTTTAGTCTCTGAATTTTTGCACATGATCACGGCGGCATTTTTGATCGTGATCATGTTTCTGGGCGGCTGGCACCTGTGGGGCGTGACTGGCTCAAGTCAGGAAGTGACCTGGCTTGGAGCGATGATTCGCTTCGCTGTGCTGAATACAAAAATTCTAGGCGTGATTGTTTTCTTTATGCTGGTGCGTTGGAGTTGGCCGCGGTTTCGCTTTGATCAATTGATGAACCTTGCTTGGAAGGTGATGCTGCCACTGGGAATCGCCAATCTCGTCGTTGTAGCGACCGTCGAAGAATTTCGGCCCCAGTTATTTGCATGGCTTGGCCCTTGGGCGCAGGCCGCTGCGATTGGAGCTCCGTGGGCGGTCTTTTTTATCGGCTGGATCGGCGCTGGCCTGCTGACTCCTTCCGGCACCGACAACCGACCGATCCTCACGCGTGGGTCGCTGGAAGGCGACCAGGGCCTCTTAGAACGCGATTCGTATCGGCCGCAACAACGGTCCGTGTCACGAGAACTAATGGAAACCCAATGAAAACAACCGATGCTGCCATCACGTGGCTCGAAGAAAAACCGCTGGGACTTGCCGAGCGGCTCTATCTGCCGCTTTTTTTGCAGGGCCTTACGACGACCGCCAGGCATTTGGTGAGCCCAAAGGTCACTATCAATTTTCCCGAACAGCGGCCGACTGTGGGAAACCCGCTTATTTATCGCGGCGTCCACCGACTCAATCGCGATTCAGACGGTCGCGTCAAATGCGTGGCCTGTTTTCTCTGCGCCACCGCCTGCCCTGCTCACTGCATCGACATCGTGGCCACCCAAAGCCCTTGGCCTGATCGCGAAAAATATCCTGAGAGCTTTGCAATTGACGAACTCCGCTGCATCTTCTGTGGTATGTGCGAGGAGGCCTGCCCAGTGGACGCGATCGAACTCACCAGCCTGCTCGATCTCACGGGCAAGAGCCGCGAGGAGATGATCTTCGACAAGGAAAAATTGCTCAGCGTCTATGACATGACAAAGGACAGCGAGCCGATGAAGTCGGCGTCACCAGAACATAGCGTGGCAGAGTCTGTTGGAGGTTCGCTTTGAATCCTGCCCTATTTTCTCCGGGGCTTCTCCTGGCGAGTGCTGTCACTCTGACAGCTCTGGGCCTTTGGCTGCTCTTGCCTAGAGGCAGTGAAAATCGTTCCGCATGGTGGCTGGGCTGGCTTTTGGGAGCCGTCGCACTGGCTGGTTTTGTGTGTGCTGGCAAGCGACTGGGCGGCATTGGCGAGGAAGCTGTTTTTCTTACCGTCTCGCTGGTGGCCATTGTCTCGGGTACGGCCACAATCGTGTCGCGATCGCCAGTCTATTCGGCGATCTGGTTTGCCCTATCGCTCGCAGGTGTGGCCGGCGTGCTCTTGGTGCTAGGGGCACAGTTTTTGGGTGTAGCGACCATCGTTGTCTATGCGGGTGCCATTCTGGTCATGTTTCTTTTTGTGTTGATGCTGGCACAGCCGTCGGGGCTGGCATCCTACGATCGGGTTTCGAGTGAACCCTTGCTCTCGGCTGTTACTGGCGCCGTGCTCTTAGGCCTTTTGACGCTCTCGATAGGCAGGCTGTCGGTCGGGCCAGCAACCCCCGAGCCTCTCGCTCTTGCCAGTGCGGCCAGCGATTCGCCTGCCACTTCCAGTCATGCTGCTGCGATAGACTCACTTGTGAAAAATCATGTTGCCCGTCTGGGAGGCGAACTTTTTGGCCGCCACCTTCTGGCCGTAGAGGCCGCTGGTGTGCTTTTGCTTGTGGCCTTGATCGGGTCGATTGCGATTGTCTCGCGAGGCGAGCCTGATGTCGTTGACCACTCACTCGACTTACAGCCACTCACGGCAACAAAACAGTCGCAGGGGGGCCGTCGATGACGTCTCTGCCACTGCTCCAAAACGCCTTAAGCGTCGGGGCGATCCTCTTTGTGCTGGGCCTTGTGGGGATCCTCACTCGCCGCAATCTGATCGTCATGTTTCTCTCGGCAGAACTGATGCTGCAAGGGGTTTCCGTCAGCCTTGTGGCGTGGAGCCGGTTTCACGGTGACTGGGGCGGACAGGTGCTGGTGATCTTTATCCTCACGGTGGCTGCCTGCGAGGCGGCGATCGCGCTCGTCTTTGTCTTACAGGCGTTTGCTCGCACCGGCCGGCTCGATGCCGCAGCGTGGCAGTCGCTCCGCGAATCGAGCCTCGCGCGTGTGGTCGACCAACAACTTCCCTCAATCGACACGCTGCCACCGGTCTGGCCGACGCTCAGCCCAGCTGGCGTTCTGCCTCAAGCAGATGAAAATGAAACCCTCCAGCGTGAGCACGTCTAAACAAAAACGATCTTTCTGCTAACCATGGAAAATATCTCCCCTTCAACGCTGCTGATGATGGTGCCGCTTTTGCCGCTGGCTGGAGCGATCCTCACGCTGCTTTTTGGCAAAGCACTCGGCTCGCGGGCGCATCTTCCGGCCATTGCTGGTATTGCAGGGGCCGCCCTCATCTCGCTTGTTTTGCTTGTGAGCACGTCACTGGAAGTCGGTGTCGCGGCAGGCCTTCATGCAGAGCCCGTGCGGCCGGTCGAGATGATCACCCCACTCTGGCAATGGGCCACGGTTGAAAATGCCTACACACCTGCCGCCGACACACACGCTGCCATCCCTGGCACGCCACTCAGCGCAACCACCCACGAGGTTCGTCCTTTTTCGATCACCGTGGCCCTGCGTCTCGATCCGCTCACCGCCACAATGCTCTCCATCATCACCTGCGTGGGCTTGCTCGTGGCGATCTATTCGATCGGGTACATGCACCACGATCCGGGCTATCCCCGGTTCTTCTCGCTATTTGCCCTGTTTGTCTTTTCGATGACGATGCTCGTTGCGGCTAGCAACTTCTTGATCGTCTATGTCTTCTGGGAGGCAGTCGGCGCGTGCAGTTACCTGCTGATCGGATTTTGGTTTTATAAACCCGAAGCGGCCCGCGCCGCCAAGAAGGCCTTTCTCGTCAACCGCATTGGCGACTTTGGCTTGGCCGTAGCTATCTTTTTACTGTGGATGAGTTACGGCACGCTCGACTTCCACGACACGCTCTCGGCAAACGGCACGATTGTGCCGGGCATTCTTGGTCAAACGCGGCTCGCCGATGCGGGGGGCTACCAACTCTCCGACGCCGCCGGCTTTGCTGGCGGTACGATCGGTACGGTGATCTGCCTGCTGTTACTCCTAGCCGCCTGTGGTAAAAGCGCGCAGGTGCCGCTCCATGTTTGGTTGCCCGATGCGATGGAAGGCCCCACGCCGGCGAGCGCTCTGATCCACGCCGCCACGATGGTGACCGCCGGCGTCTATCTGGTGACTCGTTGCGCCCCGCTCTTTGTGGCTTATCCTGGTGCATTGGTCATGGTCAGCATCGTCGGGGCCACAACGGCTATGGTTGCGGCCCTGATTGCCACGGTGCAAAACGATCTCAAGCGAGTCCTTGCCTATTCGACAATCAGCCAACTCGGCTACATGTTTGCGAGCCTCGGCACGGGCACACTGCTGGGATTCACAGCCGCAATCTTTCATCTGCTGACCCATGCCTTTTTCAAGGCCCTGCTCTTTCTGGGCGCTGGCAGCGTCATGCATTCGATGGGTGGCGTGATCGACATGCGGCGATTTGGCGGATTGCGACGCGTGATGCCGATCACCGCAGCCACCTTTTTATGTGGAGCCTGTGCCTTGGCAGGCGTTGCTCCCTTCGCTGGCTTTTTTAGTAAAGATGAAATCTTGGCCACGCTCCACTCCAAGGCATGGCCCGAGGCCCACGGCAACCACCAGCAGGAATCGCCCGCAGCCGGTCATGCACAAAGTGACATGAGTCGCTTTATGCCCACGGCTCTCAACGTGTCTACTGGCACGACGGCGGTCGGTTCTGCGGGCAGTAATGCCGCTAGCGTTAATGACGGCCTCAACTCACTCAACCGGCCAGACGTTTGGCAGTTGCTTTTTTCCATGTCGCTGGTAACCGCTGGACTGACGGCTTTTTATACATTTCGCGCCGTCTTCATGACATTCACTGGCCCCCTTCGCGTGCCCGAGGAGGCTGGGCACTCGGCCCATGAATCGCCGCCGGTGATGACGCTGCCGCTGGTGCTTCTGGCTACTGCCTCGGTCGTTTCCGGCTGGGTGCTCTGGAGCACCGACTGGCTCACGCACTTTCTCTCAGCCACGCCTTCGCTGACTTTCGCGGCAGTAGCGCAGACGGCCGTGCCTCCTGTCTTTCATCTGAATCTGGCGATTCAAGGCACGCTGGCTGCTGCGATCGGTATCGTCATTGCCGCGATTGGCTCTCTTGGTCGCCGCAGCGATGGACCCCAGATAGAGCGATTCCTCGGTCCTTTAGGCACACTTTTCGCTAATAAATTTTGGTTTGATCAGCTCTACAGTGGGCTGATCATCAAGCCGCTCATGCTCTTGGCAACGCTGGCAGCCATCATCGATCGTTCGGTGATCGACGGCCTCATCGAGGGCGTTGCTCGAGTGCCACTGGCCATTGGCGGACTGCTGCGACAACTCCAATCGGGCATGCTCCAGCGGTACGCTCTGGCTGGTGTGATGGGCGTGCTTTTGATGGTGCTCGTATTGGCTTGGCAACTGCGGAGCTAAAAATGCATTTTGATCGGCAACACACCGTGACTCTCGGACAAGCGCTCTTTGATTTTCTTTTCGGTCAGAAATAGTTTTCTTCTTCTTTGTCTTCGATTGGGATTTCTCGCTCGCATGAACGGTTTTACGCCCGGCACCCACTTGCTGTTAGTGATCGCTTCGCCCCTTGTAGGGGCCTTGGTGGCGTGGGTCATCGGCGCCCATGGCCGCCATGCCGTTCGACAAAGCGCTCTGGTGACAGCGGTGATCACACTGCTGCTGACCGCTTGGCTGATTGTCCGTTATCTCCAGAGTCCCGAGGCCGCTGCCGGTGAGCCCTATGGATCCATTACGGTGCCGTGGCTGGTTGGCGGCATCTTTGACGTGCGGCTTTCGCTGGGCATCGACGGGCTGTCGCTTTGGCTGTTTGGTCTTTCATCGCTATTATCGCTCTCGGCCATACTGGTCAGCTGGGAAGCTATCCGGGATCGACCAGTCGGATTTTACATGCTGTTATTGGTGCTTGAAGCGGCCATGCTGGGCGTCTTTGCGGCTCGCGATGTGATCCTATTTTATGTTTTCTTTGAATTCACATTGGTGCCGCTTTTCTTCTTGATTGGAATCTGGGGCCACGAAGAACGGCGCAAGGCGGCTCTTAAATTTTTTCTTTACACGCTGGCCGGGAGCGTACTGGCATTCCTGGGACTGCTGACGATCGTGCTGTGGCACGCCTCCCACGCCGGCAGCGTCACATTCGATATCGACACGCTCACTGCTGGCATTGCTGCGCATCCACTACCGATGAATGCCGCAGGAGGCTGGCTGCAAATGGTCGTTTTCTGCGCGCTCTTTGCCGGTTTTGCCATCAAGGTGCCGATCGTACCGTTTCACACCTGGCTGCCGCTGGCCCACGTGGAGGCTCCCACCGGCGGTAGCGTTGATCTGGCTGGCGTGCTCCTCAAAATCGGCATCTATGGTTTCTTGCGATTTTCACTGCCGATGCTGCCCGATGCGTCGGCCGCTGCGGCACCTTGGCTCTTTGGGCTGGGCGTGGTGGGGATTCTCTACGGGGCGCTGGTGGCACTCGTGCAGACCGATCTCAAGCGATTGATTGCCTATTCCAGCGTCAGCCACATGGGCTACTGCGTGATGGGGCTTTTTGCGCTGGAAAGCGTGGCGGTGGAGGGGGCCACCTTGCAACTCATCAATCACGGCCTCTCATCGGCCGGTCTCTTTGCTCTGGTGGGTATGATCTACGAGCGGTTTCACACGCGGTCGATCGCCAATCTCGGCGGCATCGCCAGCAAGGCTCCTTGGCTGACGGTGTTCTTCATGCTCTTTACATTTTCCAGCATCGGCCTACCTGGGCTCAACGGCTTCGTCGGTGAATTCATGATTCTGGCCGGGGCGTTTCAGCGAGCCTGGACGGGCGTGGCGCCGTCTTTTCAAAGTATCTATCTGCTGCTGAGCGTGTCGGCTGTGGTGGGTGTTGTGCTGGGCGCGTGGTACATGCTGTGGGCAGTGGAACGCGTTTTCTTTGGCCCGTCGCGGGAACCTCCGGGCAGCCATGCCGGTTCGACTCATTCTGCTACCGTCATGTGCGACCTGCGCTGGTATGAGACGGCGGCACTGGTGCCACTGGCAGTCTTCGTGTTTTGGATTGGACTGGTGCCGGCCACGTTCCTCGGACCATCGGCTGCAGCGGTGCGCAACCAAACCAGCGCTGCCAGCGAGGCCTTTGCCATCCGCATGGAGGAGTTCCCAATCCATTCGCCGCTCGACCAGCGTGCGCCCGTCACCGATCGTTTCACCATTCGTAATTTTCCAGCCACTGGCCAACCCCGCCCCTTGGCGGTCACTCCAACTTTGAGCGTTCCTTTTCAGACTGACCCATGACACAGACCACATCACTCGAAACATTTTTCTTGCTCGCTCCTGAGATCACGCTCGTGGGAGCGGCGCTGGTTGCCTTTTTGGGCGGTGCCTTTGCTGGCCTACGGAGCGGGTGGGGAGTGTCGCTTGTGGGAATCGTGATAGCGATGGCTCTGGTTGGTGGGCAATCCAGCGACGGAGCAACGATCGCCTCTGGCGGGATCATGATTGATGGCTTTTCCACATTCATTCGCTGGCTTGTGCTCGCCTCGGGCGCTCTCTTGGCACTCGTCCAAAGTGGGGATCTCTTTCGTTCAGCGGTCAGCCGTTTGAGCGGGCTCCAGCAACGATTTTCGCAAGGCAGTACCTGCGAAGAGGCGGGCACCTTTTTGATTTTACTGGCGGGTTTGTCTCTTGTCGGAGTCGCCAGCGACCTCGTGCTTCTATTTGTGGGGCTGGAACTCGTTTCGATTCCCACCTATATCCTGCTGTCGCTCAAACGCACCGATGCACATGGCCAAGAGGCGTGCCTCAAATATTTTTTCCTCTCGCTGATCGCTTCATCGCTCTTTCTGTATGCGGCCGTCTGCCTGTATGGAATCGGGGGTTCGACAAACTTGGTGGTGATCGGTGATCGCCTGCGGTCCAGTGACGAATCGATTGGCGGCATCGTGACAGTGCTGCTGCCTGTCACGCTAGCCATGGCGATGGCTGGCGTGGCCTTTCGCCTCGCAGCGGTGCCGATGCATTTCTACGCACCCGATGTCTACGAGGGCACAAGCCCAGGCAACGCAGCGCTCCTTTCAACGCTGCCAAAGGTTGCCGGGATTGTGGTCCTGGTGCGGCTCGTGTCGCTAGGCATTCCAGCGACACTAGGCGCGGTCGGCAGCGGCGGCATCTGGTATCTGACGCTCTTTTGGCAACTGACGGCCGTGCTGGCAGCCGTCACGATGACAGTGGGAAACGTGCTGGCGCTGATGCAAACCAATCTGCGGCGATTGCTGGCCTGCTCCTCGATCGCTCACGCTGGCTATCTGCTGGTGGGCGTGGCGGTGGCCGCGGCAGCAGCGTCCGGAGAGGCCGATCGCTCTTTACCGGTTATCGCCACGGGCTCGCTGGGCCTCGGGGGACTGGGTGCAACGCTCTTTTATCTGGCGACATACCTAGTGGCGACGATTGGTATTTTTGCTGCTCTCACCTACCTGGGTCATCGCTGGCCAGAGTGGACAAGCGCCAGCGGGCCTCGGCCGCCACGGGAGGAAATTGCCACCATCGATGATCTCAACGGTCTGTCGAGTACCAATCCTGTTGCAGCTTTTTCCATCGCACTTTTTTTGTTGAGCTTGGCTGGTATTCCACCGCTGCCGGGATTCTGGGGCAAACTCTCGCTGGCCATTTCTGCCCTTGAAATCGACTTTAATTCCGCTATCGCGTACGGCAACCGCCGAGCCGCATGTGTGGCGCTGGCTGTGATCCTCGTTGTCAATGCGGCGATTGCCGCGGCCTATTACCTGCAGATCATTGCTGCAATCTATTTTCGTTCGACCAAGCGCGGGGTGCAAGCCGATGGCGGGCTCTCGGCCGGCGTGGCAATGCTGCTGTGCCTAGCCCTTGCTCTGATGGTAACGCTCCAGCCACGCGGACTTTTTATCTCGGCCTCACGGGCCGGAAGCGACGCCACCGTCGATGCTCAACTGCTTCCGGATGGACAACAGGCTCGGATCCACGATTCCAACACAAGCACCCCTTGAGCAGAATCCTCACGTGGATCCAGCGAGCGAATCATCAAACCCCACCCCTTGGCAAAAAATAAAAATGACACAAAGCCCTCCCGATCAGCAGTCTGTTGCCCTCGCACTCGCCGCCGTGGCCGACCCGGAAACTGGCCGACCACTGGCCACAATGGATCAACTTTGCTCGATCGCGGTGACCGCCGATTCGATCAGCGTCATAGTCGCACTCACTAGTCATTCGGCGATGCTCTGGGGTTCCACACGCAGCCGACTTGAGGAACTGCTGCGAACGCGATTTCCACAGGTGCCCAACATTTCCGTAGTCATTGTCGAGCATCTGCGGCCACCTTCAAAGATTGGCCAGATTGGCTTAGAGGCCAAGAGTGTGATCGCTGTTGGCTCTGGCAAGGGGGGTGTTGGCAAGAGCACGATTGCCGCCTGCATCGCGCTGGGTCTGGCGAGGGCTGGCAGTCGCGTGGGGCTTTTAGATGCCGATGTTTACGGCCCCAGCGTGCCCCACCTGCTAGGACTCACCGGGCGTCCCGATATCCAAGACGGAAAAATTCAGCCTGTGCTGCATCAGTCCTTGCCTGTGGAAGCACAGTCGGCAGGATTGCTGGGCAGCACTCCCCGCCCGCAGTTTGCCATGCCTGTCATGTCGATGGGCTTTCTTGTGCCCGCTGGAGAGGCAGTGGTGTGGCGAGGGCCGATGCTGCATGGTGCGATCACGCAGATGCTCCGCGACACGGCCTGGGGACCGCTGGATTATCTGATCATTGACATGCCGCCGGGCACAGGCGACATCGCGCTAACACTCTCGCAGATACTGCCGCTGACCGGGGCCGTCGTTGTCTGCACGCCACAAGACGTCGCGCTCCTTGACGCCACAAAAGCCATTGCCATGTTTCGCAAAGTCAATATTCCGCTCTTGGGTATGGTGGAAAATATGAGCTTTTTTCTCGCCCCCGACAGCAACAAACGCTACGATATTTTCGGCACAGGCGGCGCAAAGCGGACGGCGCATGAGTTAGATATTCCGTTCTTAGGCGAGGTGCCTTTGCAGATTCCGATCCGCGAGCACGGCGACGCTGGTCGCACCGCTGCCAACTTCGACGATCCAGCCAGTCGACCATTCTTGGAAGCGATCTGCGTAAGCCTCATCGGCAATCTGGCAGCGGCCCACGCTGCCCGTCCTGCGATGCCATCGCTGCCGGTGCTTTAAATACCCTCTGGCGATCAGGACTTTTTTTCTAGCTGCGGTACGGTTTGGGATCGTCCACGCATCCCCGGTCTCTTGGAACGCTGCCCCCGAATGGATGGCAGTGGCTTGGGCGTTGCTACTCTTTCGCCGCGCCAGCGGCGGTTACTGGCTGAATCAACCGACTTTTCAATTTCCAGGATCCCAAAATACGGGTCTGGATACTGCCAGTCGTTTTGGGCCAAGCATTCACGCCCGCTTATAAAAAAAAGCAATGCCAAAAACAAAAGCTTTTGGACAATACCGCAGGCCGTGAGATTGGCAAGACGATTTACCATCGACCGCCTTAGCCCACAATCAAAAGCGCTATAGATATGAGAGCTGCATCGACTGCGATGCGCAGCTCAATGCATGAGCCCATTGCCCCTGCTAGCCTTACCTGCTGACCTTGATCGTTCACACCGAGAATTTCTTCTAGGTCCCTGAGTGAGATCGGGTGGGAGAGCACTGCGTCAGCCCCAATTTCAAGCGAGTCCCTCTTAAGTCTCGCCAATTGCTGTAGACTCGTTTTTTTGGGCGAAATCAAGGCTATTTTGTCGGATTGCCGTCCAGCAGAATCGCTTTTTCGTTGCAACAATTCCACGAGGTCATTTCCCGACATGTCATCCAATTCGGTGGCAATCAGCCACGCATCAACTCGTTGGAAGCGAGCCAGCCGAATGGCCTCAGCACCACTGGCACGAAAATGGAGATTGAGCTTACCAAGCCGTTCACTTTGAGCCAATTGTTTGTAGGCATCGAACCGGGCGTCTACGACCACAATATTTGGGAGTCGAGGACCGATCTTATTCGCTGCGAGCTGAGTTTTCGAAGAGTGGATCATTATCAGACCTTTGAAAGAAAAGGAAGCTTAGGCTTTCCGATTGAATGGACTCTTTCTGACACGGCTTACCGATCGTTGACAGAACTATTTTCGAGCTGAAATTCGCTATTTCCCTGCATCTCACGGCCAGAACGAATCACATTGAGTGGCACTGGGTGGACGAGATAACCGGCAATTCCAGCAGAAAGCGAGGCTTGCTCCTCAGCAACCTCGTACGATTCTGACACAACAAAAATACCCGATCTCATGCCAAAACCAATCTGATCGAGTGAGATTCTGGAGCCCGATAACAGCGGATCCACAGCTCCCTG
This sequence comes from Planctomycetota bacterium, assembly GCA_003670865.1. Lineage (GTDB taxonomy): Bacteria > Planctomycetota > Planctomycetia > Pirellulales > UBA1268 > BAIKAL-G1-2R. The sequence continues at coordinate 11,042 of QWQJ01000057.1, forward strand.
CAACACATGGGGCGAGAGCATGTCGAGCAGATCAAAGCCGGACATATCTGGCAGTTCCGCATTCACTAACCAAATATCGGCACGAAATCTTTGGGCCATCCGCACAGCAGACTGCCCATCGCAGCAAAAGTGCAACCCGATTTCACCCTCTTGGGCGGCTTGCACAAATTCAGCATAACGATCGCAGGCTGGATCAACGACGATGATCTCAGGCTTTTTGGCGTCGTATTGACTGATACGGTTCATGATATTTGCTTCCAGACTTGTAGAGAATTGATTTGAGGACGCGAACTGAAGCCCTAAACGAAGGGTGCAACTCGACCAAACACAACGAATGCAAGAACCGATACGACCAACAGGCAACTCAGACGAACGACACTATCGAAAGGAAGACGGCAATGGGCACAACACACAGCAGGACATCGACGCGGGTCAGTGCCATGCCTACAACCGTTGAATGAACGGTTTGCGGAGCGGAGATTGGCGAAACAGAGTTCATGGCTTGATTTCCTTAGCTCGAAGCAACTTTTTAAACTGGATACGTTTGTGGCTCGGAGGCGAATCTTTGAACTGGCGATTTGGGCTGAGTGGCCTTCCTCTACCGATTTCTTTTTTCGCTCTCTCTCCACTTGAAGACCATGCACTCCGTGTGCCAAACCCTGCCAAGGGTTAGTAAAAACTGGCTTAAATCCTAAAGAGCTACTGCTTTTGCCCTTATTTTAAGGCAAAAAATATTTTTCTCCGTCTAACCAAACGGAG
>QWQJ01000098.1 GCA_003670865.1 Planctomycetota bacterium
AGCCGCTCAGCGTGATTGTTTAGTTCCTACCGACGGGGATGAAATTTGCCGTGGACGCTTTTAAGCCGGCTAGCGTCGACATGCGTGTAACGCTGCGTTGTGGCGATGCTCGCGTGGCCCAGCATTTCTTGAACATGGCGAAGATCGACGCCTCCTGCAACCAAGTGCGTGGCAAAGCTATGCCTGAGTGTGTGCGGCCCGATGTCTGACGGTAGCCCCACCTTGTCAGCGTGCATTCGCACGATCTCCCAGATTCGCATTCGGGACAATCGGTTGCCTCGTGAGGAGAGCAGTACCCATGCCGGCATGAGGCTGACGGCCGCGGCGAAGAGCGGGCGAGGGCCTTTCAGCCATTGGCTTACGGCCTCAATCGCTCGTCGCCCAAGCGGCACAACCCGCTCCTTGTTACCTTTTCCGCGACAGGTGCAAAAGCTCTCCGCCAGATGCATATCAGTCAGTCGCAAGGACGAAACCTCCGAAGCGCGGCATCCGGTGGCATAGAGCAGTTCCAGCAGAGCCTTGTCCCGTTGGCCGATCGATGTGGCGAGATCAGGGCTTTCCAGTAACCGGTCGACCTGGAGTGGCAAGAGTGTGCCCGGAATAGAATCGTCACGACGAGCGGCCGAGATCAGCTCTGCAGGACTCTCCTGCACGATCCCCTCAAGCTGTAGGAAACCGTAAAAGGTCCGGATCGTGGCTGCTTGTCGGGCCACACTTGCCCGCGCGAGGCCACGCTGCGTGAGGGAGGCAAAATAATCGCCTAGGTCGCTGACGGTGAGGTTCGTCGCATCGCGGCCAGCTAACCAGTCGCCAAAAGTGCGGAGATCGCGGCGGTAGGCTGCCTGTGTATTTTCGGAAAGGGCCCTTTCGTGCTGCACATAGTCGATAAATCGCTGCCCAAGTAGGACCATGGAGCGGGTCTCCTGAGCACTCTGCGGGCCGGTATCGAGTACGATCCGGCGAGCGCGGGGCTTTTTTTTTGGGTCGCTGGGCATCGGCCTAACCCTCGGTAAAAAAACTTTTTGGACGGATCAACTCGATTGACCAGCCCTACTCTCAGGGATCGTAGCCCAAATTCGGTGCGAGCCACCGTTCGATATCCGCCACCGGCATACCCTTGCGATTAGCGTAGGATTCGACCTGCTCGCGAGTAATTCGATCGACAGCGAAGTACCGGCTTTCCGGATGGGCAAAGTAGAGACCACTCACACTCGCTGCTGGCAGCATGGCGCAGCTTTCAGTAAGAGTCATGCCAGCGGTATTGCCGGCATCGAGAAGGTTAAAGAGTGATACTTTTTCAGTGTGATCCGGGCAGGCGGGATAGCCGGGCGCCGGCCGAATACCCTGATAACGCTCCTCCACCAAATCATCCAAAGAGAGCTGTTCGCCGCGACCGTAGCCCCACTCACAACGGGCTTTGCGGTGGAGCCACTCGGCAAACGCTTCCGCCAATCGGTCTGCTAATGCCTTTGACAAAATGGAGGAATAATCATCGAGCTCGCTGTCGTAGCGACGGCACAGTTCGTCGCAGCCGTGGCCAGTCGTGCAGGCAAACACACCAATATAGTCCTTGCGGCCGCTCTCAAGCGGCGCTACGAAATCAGCGAGTGCATGAAACACATCCTGTCCCTTTCGCTCCCATTGCTGGCGTAGCGTGTGCACCCGAGAGGTTTCGTGTCTGCGGGTGTCATCGCTAAAAAGAACAATATCATCACCGTCGGAATTAGCTGGCAAAAATCCGTACACCCCCCGGGCTGTCAGCGACTTATCTCGGATGATCTCGTCAAGAAGTCTTGTCGCATCGTCAAAAAGCTTTTTTGCCTCCACGCCGACCACTGGATCGCGGAAGATCTGTGGATACTTGCCCTTAAGTTCCCACGCCATAAAGAAGGGTGACCAGTCGATGAAAGGCACGAGTTCGGCAAGCGGAACGTTGTCCAGTTGGCGAATGCCCAGAAACTCTGGAGTGTCGATCGGTGCAGTGGCCCAATCGGTGGTCCATCGCCTCTCCCTTGCCACATCGTAGGGCACAAGCGTTGTTTGCTGCCGCAGCTTAAAATGCTCGACCTGCCGAGTTTGTTCCTGGCGGTTTGCCAGGGCGAATGCCGCCCGACTGGAGGGATTTATTAGTTTTTCGACAACACCGGCAGCCCGCGACGCGTCGAGCACGTGTACCACTTCAGCAGAATATTTCGGCGCGATCTTGACGGCCGTATGCCGCGACGATGTTGTGGCACCTCCGATCAAGATTGGAATCTTTAACTGCTCGTGCTCAAACTCCTCCGCCACCCGCACCATTTCATCTAGGCTAGGAGTGATGAGTCCGCTGAGCCCGACAATATCGACCTGATGCTCTCTGGCCGCTTCGATGATCTTGGCTGACGAGATCATCACTCCGAGATCAATCACTTCATAGCCGTTGCAGCCAAGTACCACACCAACAATATTCTTGCCGATGTCGTGCACATCTCCTTTAACGGTTGCCATCAGCACCCGTCCTCGGCTCGATTGCGTCTGCCCCGTCGCCGCCTTTTCTGCCTCCATGTAGGGGAGCAAGTGAGCGACTGCGCGCTTCATCACACGTGCACTCTTGACAACCTGCGGTAAAAACATTTTTCCTTGCCCAAACAAATCCCCGACGACCTGCATTCCGCGCATCAGCGGCCCTTCGATGATCTCAATACTCGTTGCGTAACAGGCACGAGCCTCCTCGACATCGAATTCCACATGATCAGCAAATCCTTTGACGAGTGAATGGGAGAGTCGTTCGTCGACAGGTAGGCTCCGCCACGCGTCAGCTCGGGCCGTATCGGCTGGATCTCGCTGCTTGACGCTTTCGGCATGTTCGATCAGCCGATCGGTGGCATCGGGCCGACGATCAAAGAGTACGTCTTCGATACGCTCGAGCAGTTGTGGTTCTATCTCTTGATAAATTGCTAATTGGCCAGCGTTGACAATGCCCATATCCATGCCGGCTTGAATGGCATGGTAGAGAAATGCCGAGTGCATAGCCTCCCGGACCGCATCGTTGCCACGGAACGAAAAGGAAATATTGCTGACGCCCCCTGAGACTTTCACCAGAGGCATGGCCGCTTTGATCTGGCGGGTGGCCTCGATAAAATGAATGGCGTAGCGATTATGCTCTTCAATGCCAGTCGCAACCGTGAGGATATTAGGATCAAAGATAATGTCTTCAGGCGGAAAGCCAACCTGCTCCGTCAGGAGCCCGTAAGCACGGCGACAGATCGAAACCTTGTGATCGATTTCCGTCGCTTGTCCTTCCTCGTCAAAGGCCATGACAACAACTGACGCGCCGTATCGCCGAACGATGGTGGCTTGCCGCAGAAACTCAGTTTCTCCTTCCTTGAGACTGATGGAGTTGACAATCCCCTTCCCTTGCAAGCACTTGAGACCTGCCTCAAGCACGCTCCAGCGAGAGCTATCGACCATGACCGGAACCCTCGCAACATCTGGCTCACTGGAAATGAGCGTGAGGAATTTCGTCATCACTGTCGGGCCGTCCAGCATCCCCTCATCAACATTCACATCGATAATGTTTGCCCCATTTTCGACCTGCTGTCGCGCCACTCGTACCGCGTCCTCATAGCGGTTTTCCTTAATCAATCGGGCAAACGCTCGCGAGCCTGTCACATTGGTGCGCTCGCCAATAATCGTAAAGCTACTCTCAGAACGGACTTCTAAAAGTTCAAGTCCCGAATAGCGGGAGAGAGGCTCTGGTGAGGCCGGAATGCGCGGGGGATGCTTGGAGACGGCTTCGGCAATGGCCTTGATGTGGGCCGGTGTTGTGCCGCAGCAGCCACCAATGATGTTGAGAAAACCCTCGGCGGCAAATTCCCCCAGCACTTTTGCCATCATCCCCGGTGTTTCGTCAAATCCTCCAAGCGCATTCGGCAATCCCGCGTTGGGATAGCAGCTTGTCAGCCGGGGCGTGATTCGTGCTAGATCGGCTAAGTGGGAACGCAGTTTTTCTGGTCCAAGAGCGCAGTTGATACCAACGCTCAGCAGGTTGGCATGCGAAAGGCTGGCCCAGCAGGCCTCGACCGTTTGGGCGGAGAGCGTGCGGCCGCCCTCAAAAACAGTAAACGACGCCATCACCGGAATACGGAATCCACGCTCTTGAAAGACTTCCTCTATGGCGTACAGGCAACTCTTGAGAACAAGCGTGTCGAAGGCGGTTTCGGCGAGCAAAATATCAACATCACCGTCGAGTAAGGCGTCAACTTGCTCACGATAGGTGGCCACCATTTGGTCAAAGGTGACATCTCGATGGCCTGGATCAGAGACATTGCCAGCGATGGAAAGTTGCTTGTTGGTTGGGCCTATGGAGCCGGCCACAAAGCGCGGCCGATCGGGGGTTTGTTCCGTGGCAGAGTCGGCGGCTTTGCGGGCCAAGCGAGCGGCGGTGAGATTCATTTCGCGAACATAGTCGGAGAGGCCGAAGTCGGCCAGCGCCATCGAAGTTGCTCCGAACGTATTGGTTTCGACAATATCAGCGCCGGCCTTCAAGTAGGCCGCATGGATGCCGCGGATCGCGTCTCCCTGCGTGAGCGTCAAAACATCAATGCAATTTTTGAGGTCTTTGGGATGGTCTCCAAAGCGTTCTCCCCGGAACCCCTGTTCATCAAGTTCCAATGCATGAACCATGGTGCCCATCGCTCCATCGAGAACAGCAATGCGATGGGCTAGAAGCGACTGAAGTTGTGCAAGGCGGGCGGAGCGAGGCTGCGTGGGCATAAGGGTTGTAGAAAAGGTATGGTTTGAAAAATCGAAGCCGCTGCCTTCCAATCAGGCAAACCTGGCAAAATATGATAGGCGAATGGGGGCTTGGGGCATACTGCGAAAAGTCGCTGTCGATCGTCGGTTCTGGATCGCCCATGCTCCCTCAAGCCGCCTCTTGGTTGGCGACGATTGAGATTCATAGGCGGAAGCCATTTTTTCACCCCGACTCCCAAAGGAGCTGCGAAGGGGCCCGCAGGCTCTGATGGCGGGAGGAGTGCTCGCTTGTGTGAGGTTTCTCGGTGAAGATCATCGCCCGCATTCCAACATTCATGCCACACGAGGAGTCGCTGCGCGAAAAGCCAGAACTAGTGCTAGAGCCAGCATTCAAGCCAGCGTTAGAGCCGAACCAAGGTCCCGAGCATAGATCCTGGATTCAGTCTGGGTTAACGGCAGTGGAGTCCGGGATAACGGCAAGAGTGGTTGGAAAAAGAGAGCGGAATCCGAGTGTGCAATTTCCTGTTTGGTCAGTCGTATGGCTGGCGGTTTTGGCTGTGTGTTTTTGGAGTGCTGTTTGGTGGCACGAGGAACGGGCAGCGAGCCACCGGCTTCAGCAGGCCCAGAACGCTCAGCAGCCAGAGCGAGTTGCCAATGAACTGCCGCTGCAAACAGCACAGCCACGGGGGCCGGCGCTATGATGCTCGACTTACTCGATCGATCGCTTGTGCAGCGATTCCTAAACCCTTCACCTGTAACTGGATCAGTGGGCTTTTCCCAGCCATGTGCTCAGGCCGTGGTTCTGGAGTCCGCTGTCAGTCTTGATGCGGCTGCCATCCCCGCTGGATCGTTCTTGCCGCGAGCGACGCTCTCAGCCGAGAGCTCGGCAGCGGTGCCGGATCAACTCCTCTGCCAGGCGCCCCTCGAGTGGCAGGCGCTTGCGGAGTGCGTTCTGGAGGCACATGCACAGGGGTGCCGAGTGGTGGCTATCACTGGGGCACGGCGGCGGGAAGGAAGAACGACCATTGTTCAAGGCCTTGCCCGTGCGATCACTGCCCAAGGGCAAAGTGTGCTGTGCTTCAATCGCGTGGCCGATATTTCCGAGCGGAGCCACAGCGACGGCTCTAGGCAATTCGACATCTTGGATGACATTGCCTTAGTCGATGCTGGCGTGTGGTTTCCGCCGGGACCTTTCCGACGACACGTGCTCCAGGAGATGAGCCTTGGCTGCGATGCTGTGCTGCTTGTGCGGCGATACGATGCCCCGTGCTGTGCTGGTCGAGGTCGGGCGATCGAGTCCATTGGATTAAAGTTGCTGGGTGAGGTATTGACATTTACGCCTGGCGTGGCAGTTCATTGACGCTTTTATACCAGGACTGACAGCATGACTCCCGCCCAACAGTTGTTGCGATTATCGTTAGCCCAGCAGGCCGCGGTTGCGCGCGTGGCGTATGCCTTAGAAAAGCTGCCGTCTGTAGTGCTGCTGTGTGGACCGGCTGGCGTGGGTAAGACTTTCGTGCTCCAGTCCGTGGCAGATACGGCGTATCTCAAGCCGCGGTCGATCGCACTCTGGCGGTGTGACGAACTCTTAGAAGATAGGGCACTCATGGACGACTGCACGGCCAAGCAGAGTGTCGGCCGAAAGCACGCCGATATTCTCTTGGTCGATGATTCGCATCTATTGGAAGATGGCCAACTGAGTCAACTGGTCGATGGTTGCCGCAAGAGTCACCCATCGGTGGGTATTGTGCTGGCCGGCGAAGGACGACTGCTTTCGCTCGTATCTCGTAATAGTCGGCTTGAGCAACTCGTGCGGCTGCGGGCAATGCTCCCCCCCTTCTCTCTGGCTGAGTCGAGTCTGCTTGTGGCGGGATCACTAACGGCTGCAGGATCAAAGGAAAATCGCGCGGCAGTGGCTCGCACGATTCACGAAATTGCCGCTGGGATTCCCGCCCTCGTCATGCGCCTAGCCGATCTTGCCGAAATGCTGGCAAGCTCAAACACCGGCCATGTGCTCGTGCCAAATGACATCGAAACACTCTATCGCCGGCTTTCGCTGAATGCCGCGTGAGTGCAGCCAAAGAGCTTTTGCAGAACTTCTTGCCCGAGACTGAAAAATTTAGACAGGTCGTAAAACTTCTAAAGCAGCTCGAGCGAGATAAGCATCTATCGAATCTTTCGGCGGGGCCGCACCGGCAACGGGCGTATGCATCGACCGTGATGGCTCAAAGGGTGCAGGATCGATCGAGGGCGGCTGGCCGGTGATCAGATCAGCCAGCAACACGGCGCTACCGGTTGACTGATGGAGACCGGCACGAAAATGTCCACTGGCTAGATAGGCGTTTGCGCACGCAGGGGCTCGACCCATCAACGGCAGGCCATCGGTCGAGCCAGGCCTGAGGCCAGCCCATGTCTGTTCAAGTATCGCTTCGGATAGCGGCCCGAGTAAAAGATGGGCAAACGCCATGAGGCGATCGATCGCCTGATGGGTCGTCGAGCAATCGAATCCAACATCTTCGATAGTCGATCCAATCAGCAGGCGACCATCGGAACGCGGCACGAAATATTCAAGACCGAGATTGACAACGCGGCTGAGGATTTGCTGGGGTAGCCTCAGCAGCGCAATCTGCCCGCGAATCGGGCGGGTTTCGATCTGCAATCCGAGCGTTTTGGCCAAGTCTCCCGACCAAGCCCCGGCGGCTAGGCAGTAGCAACCAGCGTGGACGGTTTTGCCGCGAGAAGGATCTCCAGCAGGCGAGCCCCCTTGAATAACGACGCCGTGAATACGATCGCCTTGCACATCAAGTCGATTTACTACCGCATCAAATTCAATTTGAACACCTCGCAAGCGGCAGGATTGCAAGAGCGCTTGCAAGTGCCGAGGGGGTCGAATCTGCATCTCGTCGGGCAGCAGGTAGCCGCCGGCAATCGCGCCCTGCTCCACTGCCGTTTTGAAAGCGGGCTCGCAGTCTCTCACGCCAGCTGCATCGAGGAGATCGCACGCCACTCCCTTTTTTTTCCACTCAATCGCTTCATCACGCAGGCAAGCTATCGCTTTCTCGGTTGCCCCCAGATGAAGTCCGCCGCAGGCACGTAGGCCATTGTCGATGCCAGTTTCCTCCAAAAGCTCATCGGCCCACTGCCGATGGAGTGAGTCGCTCCAGGTGGTGAGGGCCTCATGAGCTGAGCCGTCTGGCACACGTGCGATTGGTGGAAAGATTCCAGCTGCGGCCCATGAGGCGGTGTCGCGTTCACGATCTCGCGACAGAAGACGGACGGAGAGGCCGCGTGTAGCTAATTCACGGGCTATCGACAGCCCAATGATTCCTCCACCAATAATGCAGCAGTCAGTCATTCAGCCTTCAGAGTGTGAGTCGGTGAATCAAAAATGACTCAGGAGTGCGAATAGCTCAGGAGTTTGTGGCAATGGTAGGGGTATCGGCAATGTTTACCCAAACATGGACGTGTGGGGCACCGCGGTAGTGCCAGACAAGCGATGGGCCTTCCAGTCGCCAGCAATCCCAGACACCGTCATTTCCCAGATCGCCCTCGCGATAAAAGGCCAATCGACAGGATTCTATGCCCCCTTGTTTTTCCAAGCACTGTCTCGCCTCATCGCGATCCGAAGTCCGAAAAGGCTCTAAGAGCATCGCGAGCACTCGTTGGAGCTCGGCCCGTTGATCGGCAGAAAACTCTGTCACAGGGATGCCGGGAAGGTCTCCTTTTTTGTCGCGGAATGCGACGGCATTTTCAGGGGGCAGTTTTTCAACCATCGCCAAACCTCGCTGTCGTCCGTCCATCATCTTATAGACACCGTTGGCGGCGACGGCTTGTGACCAAAACACATTACCGGAATGGGCCGGCCCTTCGTTAAAACCGCCAGCATCGTGGCCGTAGAAAATTGGCCCGCCAAAAGCAACATGCTCGGCTGAGTCGCCATCACAGCGGAGCGTCATATGCCGACCGGTCAACAAAAATTGAAATGTGCCAGAGCCGGGCTCACCAATCAGGGCGATCGATTGATCGTGACCAAAACCACCGGTGTCGTCTTCCAGTTGCTTGTCGAAGCGGGCATGCCATTCGGGTTCGATCAGGTGTTCAAAGATCTCTCGCACCATGTGCTGTTGGTCTTTTGTAAAAAACGAGCTTCCAACCGATGGTTCGGTCGCATTCCAGTTGTTTCCAACGCGCGTTCGCAGCAGGCCAAATTTTGGATGGACGTAGTCCCAGGGAAAGCAGACTGCTTCTTTTTGATTTGAGGATAGTGAAGCGTGAAGAATCTGGGCCAGTGTCTCGGCTTTTTTTTGCCCGGCGGCAGGCACCCCGACCGGCTGGGCGGCAATGGTAGTTCGGATCGCGGCGGGCAAAGATCCTAGTAGCGTTGTGGCTCCTGCTACCGCGGCCATGCCGGAGAGAAAACCGCGTCGTGGCAGACGCACCACCGATTGAGCCGGGATGTGGTTTGGGGTGGTCATCAAAAAGTCTCCGGGTCTGGGACGGTTGCAAATAAAAACCGAGTCTTAAAGCTAGTCTTAGCGTAAGGCATCTGGGACAGCAGTGCCAACTGGCCGTTGATCGGTGAACTAAAGATCATTGTCCGCCGTTACCAAAGGAATACTGGCTGCCCCCTCACCGTGTGCTCATTGACTGCGAGACTGGCCGCTTCGCTTCTGGCATTGAGGGCAGAAAAAGGTCGATCTCTGGGCCTGAACGATCCGCTGGATGGGCCGGAGGCACGCCTGACAGGGAAGCCCTTGTCGGCCATAAACCCGATGCTGCAACTGGAACTCGCCGAGGGCATTGTTGGGTGTTCTGTAGGTGGCATCGCCAAGCGTTGAACCCTTCAGCCGAACCGCTTCTGCCAGCAATTCGCGAGTGACTGTTGCAAGTCGTTCCCACATAAGACCCGTCAGCCGGCAACACGGCAGCCGTGGATCGATGCCAGCCAGAAACAAAATCTCGGCGGCATAAATGTTGCCGATTCCGGCTACGGCCCGTTGGTCGAGGAGGGCCACTTTGATGGCTCGGATCGAGGCGTGGAGTCGGCTGCTGTAATCGCTGCCCAAGACAATTAAGGCGTCTGGACCAAGACGCTCTGGACCGCAGGCAGCCAGCAGACCGGGCTCGCCAAGCAAACGCACCGTGCCGAGTCCGCGACGATCCCAAAAGAGCAACTGTGAGAGCGGCGAAGTCGAGGCCTTCGCGACGGAAGAAAACAGCGGCGATAATTGGATCTGCATGCGAACATGCTGGGGTGAAGGCGCATCGGCAACCAACAAAAGACCTGTCATGCGGGGTTCGATTACCAACCAGTGGGTTGCATCACCACATTCAGAGCCGGCAATTTCAATCGCGATACGCTTGCCATAGCGATGCACCGCTACGATCACACGCCCAACGAGCTTGGCGATAATAGTCCGCGGTCGTGGGGTGACTGAGATCGGCCGGACAGACTGCCGCGGAAAGGCTACCGACTGAATCCGGCAGCCTGCGAACTGAGAAATTCCCAGGCGCATGGTCTCAACTTCCGGAAGTTCAGGCATTTGCGGGGGTCTCTGCCGGGCAAAAAGTGACGTGTGGAAAACCCTGCGATGGTAGCACTGCCACAACAGGCTACAATTCCACAATTCGGAAGTGGCCGCTAGAATAAGAGGCCAAAGCTTCCTCACATGCACGCCCACCTCCCGCCGGCTTCCCGTGGAAATGATTCCTATGATGAGTGTTTGTTCAGCCATCGATCCTAGCCCAGCCATCTCTCAGGTTCCCGACGCACTTGGCCGCTTTGGTCGATTTGGCGGCAGGTATGTTCCAGAGACGCTCTCGGCGGCGCTCGATCAACTCCAGCGAGCCTACAACGACGCGATTTCCGACCCGGCTTTTTCTGCCACGCTCGACAATCTGCTCTCGGCATTTGTTGGCCGGCCAACGCCGCTGCTCTTTGCCGAAAGACTGACGGCCTATGCTGGCGGCGCACAGATTTATTTGAAGCGAGAAGATCTCAGTCACACCGGCGCTCACAAAATCAACAACACGCTTGGGCAGGGACTGTTGGCTTTGCGCATGGGCAAAAGACGCGTGATAGCCGAAACTGGCGCGGGCCAGCATGGAGTGGCAACGGCCACGGCCTGTGCGAGGTTTGGCCTCGAGTGCGTCGTCTACATGGGGCAGGAAGATATTCGCCGACAAGCCTCCAATGTGCGTAGCATGCGTTTGATGGGCGCAGAAGTGCGACCGGTCACGAGCGGATCCAAGACGCTGCGCGACGCCATCAATGATGCCATGCGGGATTGGATGGGTTCGGTTGAAACAACCCACTACATTATTGGCTCCGTGGTTGGGCCGCATCCCTTCCCGAGAATCGTGCGTGACTTTCAGTCGGTGATTGGTAAAGAAACATTCGCGCAGTGCCTGAAGCAATTTGGCCGTTTACCCGACACCGTCGTGGCTTGTGTTGGTGGCGGCAGCAACGCGGCTGGAATGTTTTATCCGCTGATCGATCAAGCGGAGGTCAGGTTGGTGGGTGTGGAAGCGGGGGGCCGTTCAGGGAATCCGGGCGAGAATGCTGCCAGTTTGAGCTACGGCCAGCCGGGAATTTTGCATGGTAGTTTGAGTTATGTCCTGCAAAATGAGGATGGCCAAACGTCCGATGTCCACTCTGTATCGGCAGGTTTGGATTATCCAGGAGTTGGCCCGGAGCACAGTTACTGGCGCGATGCCGGCAGAGTGGAATATACAAGCGTCACCGATCAAGAGGCACTCGATGCGTTTGACCTTGTGGCTCAGCGGGAAGGGATCTTGCCAGCCTTGGAAACATCACACGCGTTGGCGTGGACCGTTCGAGAGGCGGCGAGGCGGCCAGCGAAAGAAATC
>QWQJ01000027.1 GCA_003670865.1 Planctomycetota bacterium
AGAATGCCACGGTCTTCCGGTGTGATCGCCAGCGCCCGATGAAAGTCGGCCAACGAGTCTTCCATTTTGCCACGGGCCAGTGAGACCAGTCCCTGCAAGTGCCAGGCCTCGGCCGAACGAGGTGCCTTGCTAACGGCCTCTCGCGCCAGCCTGTCGGCGTCATCGAGAAGCCCGAGTTCCATATACATTCGCCCCCCGTCGATGCACAGTCCGACATCTCCTGGCGAGAGCCGCAACGCCTCAGCAAGTTGGTTGACGGCCTCCATGCGTTCGCCCCGCTTCCAGAGCACATCGGCGTAGTGTCGACGCGAGTCGATGTCGGTAGGGCAGCTTTTGACAGCCCGCTCCAGTAAGCCTTCGGCCCGCAAGAGGTCCTGCTTGTCGGCAGCCGAGAGTCCTTCGTTACAAAGCCGTCTGGCGTCGGCTAATTCCTGCGGCACAGGTCCAGCGCGGGGGATCAATCGACACCCCGATCCCAAAGCCGCGCTCGAGATCGCGGCCGCAAGAATAAAAAGAGTAGTGGTTGGAACTTTGATCACCGGTTCCCTTACCTGCAATGCCCGCAGGACTGTAGAGCCATCAACTTTCTAAGACAACGCGAGTGAGTCAGCTTGAGCCGCAAGCCCATCGCTCTGCGAAGAGTGGGCAGTTTGCCGGGTTTGCGCTATTGTTTGGCCGCAGCAAAGCCGTAGCCAAAAACGCCTGCCACGCATGGGAGGTTTCTCGGCGGCCGTCTGGGCAAGCGGGCTTGCCGTGGCACAGCCCCAACCCCTACCTACGCTCTGAAAGGGTTCGTCGCGGGGCGTCGAGTTCTGGCCTTATAGACGCCGCACGGTTTTCTGCGAGCGTTAAGATTTGGATTCAAAGTATGTGTTTAAAACGATCAGAGCTCTCTCATACTTCCCATGCGGGCTCGAGCATTTGCTGCCCGAGGGCCGCTTACAGAAAATTCATCGCCCTGACAGTTGCCCTCGCAATCGCGCCTTTTTGTGGCTGCGATATTCGCGATGAACAAGTTCAGCGGCCTGACTCTTCTTCAGGCAACTTGCTGATGCCTCCGGATACGCAACTGGGAAGCGGCCTCTGGGCTCGAGGGCAGGGCGTCGCTGCGGCCAGCATTGAATACAGCGATGACTACGCAACTGGACTGACGCGGGCAAAGGCCGAAAAAAAACCGCTGCTTTTGATCTTTCGCGCTCGTTGGTGCCGCTGGTCTGGCGAAATGGTGCAAGAGACGCTGATCGACAGCCGCATCGTTTCGCTCTCTAAGCAATTTGTGTGTGTGCTGGTGGACGCCGACCACGATTCCCACGTCGCTCGCGTATTGAACGTCAAGAGATTCCCCACCGTGCTGGTGGTTGGATTGAATGGTCAGGAGCGTTCCCGCACAACAGGCCGTTCGGCGGTCGCAACGCTTGCCGAGACCATGCGAGACGGCCTGCGGTCTCCCCTTGTGGCCAGCGAAAATACAGGCATCACGCGGCAATCAGGTTTTGAGTAGAGTAACGGGAACAGTTTTTACATCGGGCCTTATCGTCCCCGTTTCAGTGCCTTGCCACGCATGACCACGCATTCAGCGAAACTCAAGCAACCGGTCCCTAATCGGGCCCCGTCGACTCAGGCCGCTCGGGCCTTCAAAGAGGAGAAATTCCACGCCTATCCTTGGTGGGCGCCGCGATTTTGGCACGGCATGCCGATGAGTGTCTGGCTGGCACTCGTTGCTGAGCACAAGGCGAAAGTGTCGCTCTCTCGTTGGGGGTTGGTGGCGACCATCACCGCCGCCGCGGCCTTTAATTCATTCGCCGAGCTGCTTTCTGAGGCGCGTTTTCGCCGCCAATTGCAGCAGCAACAAAGCCCACTAGCGCCAGTCTTTATCCTCGGCCACTGGCGTTCTGGCACGACGCTGATGCACGAGATGCTGATGCGCGACAACACCTTCTGCTGCCCGACGACCTATCAATGCTTTGCGCCCGGCCACTTTTTGCTTACCGAATCTCTCGTGACAAAAGCGCTCAGCTGGATGATGCCATCGAAGCGACCGATTGATGATGTAGTCGCCGGGTGGCATCGCCCTCAGGAAGATGAATTTGCATTGGTCAACATGGGCGCGCCCTCCTCCTACAGACGGATGGCTTTTCCCGTGACGAGTTCCCGGCAGCCGGTGGCGATCGATTTGAAAACGCTCTCGGCCCCCGATCTCGCTCACTGGCAGCAATCACTACGACGCTTCCTCAAGCTCTTGTGCGTGCGGGATCCGCGTCGGCCAGTGCTCAAGAGCCCTCCACACACAGCGAGGATTGGTGTGTTGGCTGAGATGTTTCCCGAGGCAAAATTCTTGCATATTGTGCGGGATCCATTTATTGTCTTTCCATCGACTATGCGGCTCTGGAGAGGGCTGCACCAGTTACAGGGATTGCAGATCGATCCCGGGGACACACTGGAGCAGTATGTGTTTGCGGCGTTTGAAGAAATGTATGAAGCCTTTGAGCGAGACCGGGCGACACTCCCCGCCGATCGCCTCTATGAAATTCGCTATGAAGACTTAGTTGCCGATCCGGTCGAGCGGATGCAGGATGCTTATGCGCACCTTGGGCTGGGTGATTTCCAACGCGTCCGCGGCATCTACGAAAAAGAGGCGGCATCAATGAAACGCTACCGCACCAACACCTACCAACACGATCCGCGGATCGTGGCCGAGATCAGTCGCCGCTGGGGCCCATTCCTGGATCGATACGGCTACACCGCGCCAAAAGATTGCTAGCGAGCGTGTGTCCTAATCGCTGAATTGGCTGGCATTTAGGGGTCAAATTGGGTCGTTCGGCGAGGTTGCTTTTTGGTGAGCGCCTACCACAACCACACTTGACAGCCGTGCTAGCTTCGCGGGTTGATCTTATTCACCCCGTATCGAAGGAGGCTATTCATGGCACGGCCGGCAGACCCTCGAAAGTTTCAGGCTTGGCAGCGACGACTCAAGCGGCATGCGACATCAGGTCTGAGCGTGGCCCGGTTTTGCAGTCGGGAGCGGGTATCAGTCACAACGTTTCAGTATTGGCGGCAGAGATGTTCGAGAACGGCTCCTGAACCATCTGCTCTGACTTCACCCTCAGTCTTCTCGCCTGTCGAGTTCCTCAGCCACCGTGGCGTGACGATCCGCTTCGCAGCAGGTGCGGTTATGGAAATCCCGGAAGATCGCGTTGACCTCGTGAGAGCTGCGATCCTGGCTATCAGCGAGGACCGTCAGCCATGCTGAGCATCGCACCGCCGCCCACGATCTTTCTCCACTCGGGCTCGACCGACATGCGCAAGAGCTTCGACGGTCTCTCCGGAATCATTCGGGGCAACTTCGGCGGCGACCCTTGACCTGCCCCCCTTAAACGGCACCACCTCCAGAGCTTCGAACTGAACTGGAGACGCGGGAACTGTAACCAGTGCCTGACTTGGCTGGCCGGCTTCCGCTGGGTGGAATGGAACCAGACCCTAGCCATCAACGACACATTCGCCGACGGCTCGACCGGCAGCGATGTATTGAACGTTTCGACGAAAAACAATCTTTATGGGGCACAACTCGGATTGGACTCACTCCTTTTGGATCTTTACCAGAAGCGGGTCCGCTTCAACGGCGTGGCGAAGGCCGGTGTCTACGGCAATGCTAACGCGAGGGCCACGACGACCGTCGGGGGCGATCGCATTCCGGCGGCGTCCTTCACGGCAACCGGCAAGCAGTCCAGTTTCTTCGGCGAAATCGGTGTCAACGGCACAGTTCGGTTAACGGAGCGCATCTTATGGCGAGCCGGGTACAACTTTTTCTGGATCGGCGGCGTGGCGCTGCCGCCCCAGCAGTTGGCCAAAGTTGATGCCGCCGCGACACCGCCGACGGGTAGGATCGACTTGACGGGAAGCGTCTTCCTGCAGGGAGCGAATACCGGCATCGAATTGCAATGGTGAACGGTCGTCGACAATCCCAGAAGTTTATCGTGATGGTTTTTGGCGCCGGCCGCATCAGCAGATCGCGAACCGCCGCTGGCAGTTCCCGATCTGGGGTAACGCAAAATGGCGTCAGAGAGTAGCTCGTGTGACTGCCAAACAGCACTCCTGTGCTATCCGATCATGGTTTGCCGACCAACCGATTTTGGGGTATTGATCTAGAGGAGTTGACGAGGATCATGACGATGCCGTTGGTATCCAAGGCGATCCTGCTTGTGGGGGCGACGAGCAGACCAGCAGATGTCCTAACCGTCCGTTGGCAGCTTGCGTGGGCGGCTAGCGGACGCGGGCTTAGCGAGGCCGAGCGGCTTGTTGGGCCTGAGGCATAGCGCGGATGGTCACGCCAGCAGGACCATTTGGAATCGCCTGGCCTGGCAAAGCTTGCATCGATCGCCGCCGGGCGCGGATTCTGTCGCTGCGGAGGGGAATGCCCGGGTAAGCTTGGATTGGAACTTCCAGACTGGGCAGTCCGATTCGACTGCCGTCGCCAAAGTAGGTGAACATCTCGATGGCAAAGGCCGCAGGCGAGACTGTCGCTAGGCCCAGAGCGAGAAGGGAAAAAACGGCTGGGCTCGTGAACCGCCACAGTCGAAACCTAAAAAGCTGGCGCATGAGGATCATTTCTATCTGGTGAGTTGGGCCAGCTATAAAAACCAAGATCAGGGAAGTGATCGGCCAGCCAGCGATGAGGCCAGTAGGGATTCTCGGCAAACCTTCCTAATCCGCACAACCGTCAAGATACAACCCGCTGCGACGCATCTAAAATCCAAAAGAGTCATAGTAAAGTTATGAGCGCTGTTCAAATTTTTTCCAGCGTCAGTTTCTTAGCCGCTTTAGTGGTTCTGGCGACCGCGGCCATCGGGATCTGGCGGGTTCGCGGTTCGACGGCCATGCCGGCGGCGGGTTGGGCGGTGGCGGCCTCTTTGGGTTTTGCCCTCGAGATGGGAGTGCGGTCTGCCGGAGGGTTTACCGATCCGGCCGCAGCGACGGCCATCAGGTTGGCAGTTGTGTCGCTCTCCCTGTGCCCCGCGATGTCGTTACTCGGGGCCAAGCGGCCGCAGCACGGGGTCTGGCAATTGATCGTAGCCACGCTGGCTGTCGTGCTTTCGCTGCCAGCGCTCACAGCACTCGCCATGCGGCCGGGCAGCGTGCCGGATGTGCATCTGCTTGCGCGAGGATTAATGCTCATTCTGGTACTTGTCGGCTGGCTCAACTTTGTTGCTACAGGACGGGGCTTCGCAGCTACGATGATCAGCCTTGGGCAATTGATCCTGATGCGGCCCCTGTGGCCGATCGACTGGCCAATCGATTCTTACTCCGAGGCTCTGAGACTGGCGACCAGCCAGCCTGTGAGCGACTGCGTTGCAGCAGTCTTCGTGGCTGTGGGCAGCGTCCTTACCCAGCAGTTCAGACTAAGAGCGACTCGGGCTTCTAGTGCAACGGTCCGCGACGCGTCTTTGCCGTCAGCCCATATAGCCTCGATTGCATCTCTGATCGACCCACCGTTTCTGGCCCTCCGTGAAACGCTCGGTGCCGCCTGGGCGCTGCGGATTGCCGAACGATTTTGTACGATTGCCGCCACGCGAGGCTGGCCGTGCCGCCTGCATTTTTCCGGATTGGACGAGGGGGGGGATCCGGCTGACGGCCAGTGGCAGCGCGATGCTCTCCGTGCGTTCACCTCCCTTATGCGCCGCTTTGTCAGTAAAGAATGGCTCTATCGCCATCGCTCGTATTAGGAGAGGGGCCGCTCAATTGCGGCCTTTAAGGACGTCGGCCAATCCGGGCGTGCCTGGAGCGTTTGCAATTCCCGTTTTCCCCAAACCCGTGGTAGGATCGTGGCTTCGTTTCACTATTTTCGTCCCCTCTTCACTAGTACAGTAAAGGATTTTTGCATGGCAGATGAAACCCGTCCTGTTGTTGCCCGTCCGGCCCCCGCCCCTGAGCAACCGATGCAGGTGCCTGTGGATGAATCCCACATCTTGGCAACCTACGCAAATTTTTGCCGTGTCACCGGCACCCCCGAAGAATTGATCGTCGATTTCGGTCTCAACAAACAGGTCGCCGGCATATCGCCTGAGACAATTCAGTTGACGCAGCGGATCATCGTTAATTTCTTCACGGCCAAGAGACTTGCCTACGCCCTGCAAATGGCGGTTCAACGCCACGAACAAGCATTTGGCAATCTGGAGACCGACGTGCAGCGACGCGTTGTACCCCAGCAGCAGGCCAAGGGCTAAGTTCGTAGAGTTATTTTGAGACGGGTTTGTGCGCCCCCCCGGTAGGCTTCTTTCAAACGGTGTTCGCCATGCGATGAAGGCGATCAACTCCTTCATCGCATGGGTGCTGCCACGGTTGATTTTAGAGAAGGCAAGTTTTCATGAGCACTGTCGATCCCTATGCGGTCGAAGAAGCAAGGCAGCAGATTCGCGCGCTGATTGGCGAAATCGAACAGCTCTCCCGGGGCGACATGGCCGAGGCGGATTTTTTTCGCAGCCTGCTCGACCGGGTACTCGACGCGATGGGGGCTGTGGCTGGGCTGGTTTGGATCACAGGCGAGCAGGGCACAGTGGAGCCGATCTGTCATGCGGGGCTGCAGTCAACGGGTCTGGAAAGCCCGGAGGCGCAAGCCGACCACGGCAAACTGGTGCAGTTACTGCTGGGAAATCCAAGCGGCTTACTGGTGCCGCCACGGGCTGAACTCTCTGATCCGGCTGGGCAGGCTCTGGCCGTCAATCCCACTGATCTTTTGGTCGTCGCAGTTCCGATCGACCGCGCCGGCACGCGGGCCGGTCTGATTGAAGTCCTGCACTACCCCAACCTGCCAGAGGTCGAAAGCGGCTACCTCAATTTTTTAGGACAGGTCTCGGCTGTGGCTGGTGGGTATCTGGAGCGACAGCAGTTGCGGGTGCTTGACTCCCAGCAGACAACGCTGGCACAAGTCGATCGCTTCAGCCGCGCTGTGCATGAAACGCTTGATCCGATCGCAACAGCTTTTGTGCTGGCCAATGAGGCTCGGCGAATCATCGGCTGCGACCGGGTCAGCGTGCTTGTCATGCGACGCAGAAAAATGCGACTCGAGGCCGTCAGTGGGCAAGAGTCGATAGAGCGACGGGCGTCTGCCGTGCAGTCGATCGAGGCCCTTGTGCGAGTTGTGGCCAAGGCGGGCGAGCCGCTTTGGCACCCCGATCCGACGCGGGAACTCCCACCTCAGATCGAAGAAGAACTCGAACACTATTTGGATGAATCCCACGCCACAGCTCTGGCGATCATTCCTTTGGAAAAGCCCCGTCCAACACCGGTCATAAAGCCCGGGGGCGTGGATGCCGTGGCCGTCGCTAAGGCCGAGGCCGCGCCCAGAGAGACTCCCGAGCCGATTGCAGCACTGGTGGCCGAGTGGTTTTCATCAAGTAATTTTGACGGCGGTCGGCGGGCCCGCGTCGATCTGGTTGCCGAGCATGGCAAAGTAGCCCTCTCCAATTCCCTTACACACACGAGCCTACCCCTTTACGGCGTCTTGAATCTGTTAGGGAAGTCCCGCTTCCTAACAACCGCTCGCAATCTGCCCCGCACCGTGCTGGCCGCGACCGTGGCTATTGGGGCGATCGCGGGTCTGATTTTGATTCCCGCCGAACTGCGATTGGAAGGGAAGGGCACGCTTGAGCCCGTCCATCGCCGCGAGGTCTATGCCGGGATCGACGGCGTTGTGGAAACCCTAGAACCGGGGCTGGAGCACGGAGCCACCGTTCAAAAGGGCCAGCATCTTGCCACGCTGCGCAACACCGACTTGGAAGTGGCCCTCACCGACATTATCGGCAAGAAGGCATCGAGCGAAGAGCAACTCGATTCCACGCGGCGGGCTCTGCTGCAAGACAATAAGATTTCAGCTGACGAAAAAACCCGCATGGCGGGGCGAGCAGCGCAGTTACAACGAGAAATTGAAAGCCTTGAACAACAAAAAAAACTCTACGAGTCGAAGAAGGAAGATCTCAAAATACGCAGTCCCATCGACGGCGTGATCGTGACCTGGCAGGTGCGGGACAGGCTCATTTTGCGGCCGGTCGAGAAGGGGCAGTCGCTGATGAGCGTGGCGGACAAAACAGGCCCTTGGGAGCTTGAGGTGCAGATGCCCGACGATCGCCTTGGCCACATCAACCGCGCCGTACTCGATGCGACAAAGGCTAAGGGAGAACTTCAAGTCGACTATATCCTAGCCACAGATCCCGGCACGCGGCACTACGGCACCGTCAAAGAGATTCACGAGCAGGCTGAAGTGCATGGCGAATCGGGCAACACGGTTTTGGTGCGGATCACAATCGATCCCAGCTTGCACGACAAAGAAGAACTCGGTGCCGGGGCCACGGTCAATTCGCGGATCGCATGCGGCAAGCGACCGCTGGGCTACGTCTGGTTTCACGATGTGCTCTCGTTCATCCAGTCGCAAATCTTTTTTCGCCTCTGGTAACAATATTATTTCGTCATACGCCTCTAGAAATCTCTTCCAAAAAAGTAAGGGCCGATTCTGATGACGATTCGTTTGCATCATCTGGCATCTGCAGTTGTCTGGTGCGGCGTGGGCGTGGCGGTTTGCGTTGGAGGCTGTGCTGCTGAGGCTGCCGATCAGATCGGCTCTCAGTCTGAGAAAGCCGAGCCGAGACTCGAGAAAGCCGAGCCGAGACTCGAGAAAGCCGAGCCGAGACTCGAGAAAGCCGAGCCGAGACTCGAGCGCTGCTTAGTGTCGCTTGTGGAGGAGGCTAAGGTGCCGGCCCGGGAGGCAGGCGTGCTTATAGAAATGTCGATTCGGGAGGGCGACAGCGTCAGTAAAAACGAGGTGATCGCTCGGATTGACGACAGCCAGCCGCAGGCAGAAAAACGCAAGGCCAAGGCCGATCACGATCAAACGCTCGCCAAAGCCGAAAGCGATGTCGACGTGCGTTATGCGGTGGCGGCCGAGCAAGTTGCCGAAGCGGAATGGGCTAAAGCGATGGAGGCCGACAAGAAAGTTCCAGGGAGTGTGACTCAAGTCGAGCGCGCCCGCCTCAAGCTCAATGAAACCAAGAGTGAATTGCAGATCGAGCAGGCGACGCTTGAGCGGAAAATATCGGCATTGACGGCGCAGTCAAAGGAGGTGGAGGTGCAGGCCGCGGAGAATGCCATTGAACGCCGGCGGATCACCTCTCCGCTAGACGGCGTTGTTGTGCAAGTGTTTCCGCATCAGGGGGAATGGATGCAGCCAGGCGATCCACTGGCCCGTGTTGTTCGCACCGACAAGATGCGGGTAGAGGGTTATGTCGATTCAGCCCGCTGGGATCCGGCTGTTGTACGGGATCGGCCCGTCACCGTTGAGGTGGTCTTTGCCGACAAGCGGCTGGAATCATTTTCTGGTCGAATCGTTTTTACCAGTCCGATCGTCGAGAGTGGTGGCGACTACCGTGTCTGGGCCGAGGTGGAGAATCGCCAAGTGGCCGACTCCCAGCAGTGGCTTTTGCGGGCGGGCCAAGTCGCATCGATGACAATCCATTCACAAAAGTCTCCGCTGTCTCCGGTTCAGCCCAAGCGGGCCGCGTCACTTGAAAAGCAGCTGCTTTCACCCGGTTCTAAGCCCTAACAGGCCCCCGCCTTCACATGTCTACCGACGCCTTTCGTTCGAGCACGACTCGCGCCGTCAGCCTGCGTTGCCGAGGTGATCTCAAGACCAATCGGCAGGTCTATCAGGGGCAGGCATGGTGGGTGGTGAAAGATCCGATCTCGCTTTCCTACTTCCGCTTTCGACCAGAGGAATACGCGCTTCTAGACATGCTCGACGGCAGCACGAGTCTGGACAAACTCAAGGAGCAGTTTGAGGCTAAGTTTCCCCCTCGGCGGATTACAGTCGAAGAGCTCTCGCGGTTTATTGCTACGCTCCATCGCAGTGGGCTGGTGATCGGGGATCGGCCGGGGCAGGGGCCGCAGCTCTTTGAACGCCGCCGTCAGCGGATCTGGAAACAGTGGATGGGCTGGCTGGCCAATATCATGTCGCTGCGTTTTCGCGGCATCGATCCCGACTGGATTTTGAAGCGGCTGGACCCCTGGTTTGGTTGGCTCTTTTCGCCGCCGGCGATCGTGGCGGCGATGGTATTTGTTTCAAGCGCGCTGCTACTCGTGCTGGTCAACTTCGATGTTTTCCGCAGCAAGCTGCCAGAGTTCCAGCAGTTTTTTGCCTCGGGCAACTGGCTCTATCTGGCGGTGGCTTTAGGGGTCACAAAAGTGCTGCACGAATTTGGCCACGGCCTTTCCTGCAAACACTACGGCGGCGAGTGTCATGAGATGGGGATGATGCTTTTGGTGTTTACGCCCTGTCTTTACTGCGATGTGTCCGACAGTTGGATGCTGCCCAATAAATGGAAACGCGCCGCGATCGGGGCGGCTGGCATGTATATAGAGGTGATCATCGCGTCGATCGCCACATTTCTGTGGTGGAACTCCTACCCCGGGATTTTTAATCAGCTCTGTTTGGATGTGATGTTTGTCTCAAGCGTGTCGACAATTTTGTTTAACGCCAATCCACTTTTGCGGTACGACGGCTACTACATTCTCTCGGATGTTTTGGAGATCCCCAATCTCCGTCAGAAGGCGACGACCATTCTGGGCCGGTTGGCGAGCCACGGCTGCTTGGGCATCAAGCAGCCGGAGGACCCCTTTTTGCCACAGCGAAAATTGGGTTTATTTGCCCTCTATGCGGTGGCCTCGAGCCTCTATGGCTGGGTGGTGACAGTTTCGATCTTTCTATTTGTCTGGAGCGTGTTTAAGCCCTACCGTTTGGAGGTGCTGGGCCAAATAATGGCGGCGGGTGCGCTGTGGGGCTTGGTGGTGCGGCCGCTTCAGGGGATCATTAAGTTCCTCAATGTTCCCGGGAGACGCGAAGAAGTGAAGACTCTCAACTTGTCGCTGACAGCCGTTGCCGTCCTAGTGGTAGTCAGTGCCGTTGCACTCTTTCCGCTGCCGCAGCGAGTCTGGTGTGCGGCCGAGCTACGGCCTCGGGACGAGGAAACGATCTATGTGACAGTGGCCGGCACGCTGGAAAACCAAGCTGTCAGGGCGGGCGACTTGGTTCGGCGGGGAGACTCTCTGGCAACGCTTTCGAGCATCGATCTGGACTTGGCAATTGCCGATCTGGAAGGCAAGCAATCGCAGACGCAATCGCGGCTCAACAGTCTTGAGCGGGAGCGGTTTACCGACCCGGCCGCGGGCCTCGAGATTGGCACCGTAGAGGAATCGCTTAAGAGCATCGACGAACAGTTAGCAAAGAAGCGTAAGAACCGTGACGAACTGGTGCTTGTGGCCCCGCGCGACGGCATTGTCTTGCCGGCTAATAATGTTGAGCCGCGGCCCGATCCCGCCGGCAAGCTGCCGACCTGGACGGGCAACCCTCT
>QWQJ01000159.1 GCA_003670865.1 Planctomycetota bacterium
GCAGGCCTTGCAATCCACGTCATATCCGGCGGCGATACGGCGGGGGCCCGAGGGGCCGCGCTCGAAGCGGCCCGCATCGTTCGAGAACGCCGACTCTAAATTGTCGCGCAACCGCTGGAAGATTTTTTTTGTGATCAAGAATCCGTTCAACTCTCAAAACACATTCATGGCTCGGCCGGCAGTGACGGTGTTGCTTGTGCCCCGATTGCACTTGGTCTGAAATTTTCGGCTGTACACAATTCCCAGTGGTTCGGGCTTTTATAAATCCCCAAAGCCCCGGACAGATGAATCGTATCTGCGATCCGCGGCTGGTTTTTGCCGGTCCCGCTGGGCCACTGTGCCAGCCACCTCCCAAATGGGTATGATTCACAAGGAGGCTCGTTGGGCTCCAGCAGGAACGGGTGCTACTTCTCGTCGCCTTGCCTCAATTTTGGCCACACCATCTTTATGCGTCAAAAAACACCGTTTTTTTTATCGTTTCTCGACGAGCAGCCATCGATTGTCTCTCCAAGACACGTTGTGATTGAACAGCCGTCACGAGCATGGGCTCACGCTTTGCTTGTCTTGTGCGTGGTTGCCTGGTGTGCGAGCGATTCTGCACAAGCCGTGCCACAGCCAGCGGCCCCTGCTCAAGACAGGGGCTTTCAAGAGACCGATCTTCAGCGTCAGCCTACATGGTCGATCCCAACTCAACTGACCGTGCGGCAAGAGGTGTTGGCTTGGCTCGACAGAGTACAGGCTGCACAGAAAACCGCACCTAGCGACAGGCGCGAGCAGAGCATCACCCCGGAAAAGTTTGCCGAAGCACGAGCCATGTGGGTCAAGCCCCCAGTGAGTCAAAACCCTGTCGGGACAAAGCCGACTCTGCCAGCCTCGGAATCTGATTCAAACGACCGGCCTGAGCCTCTTCTTGCGGCAGAGTACACCGACCTCCTCGATCGAGTTATGACCACAAGTGCGACTGTCGATGCACGAGCTGCCATGCTCAAAGATGCGGCGTCAGCGGCTCGACTGGCAGGTGATCAAGGCGATATTGCAGGCACGGTGCTGACTCAGAATGGTGACTGGCTCAACGATCCAAAAACCGATTCATTTCAACAAAGCGCTACCAAACTCTGGTTGGCTCGGCAGTTTGTTCGGCAGGATCGTTTCGACGAGGGGCTCTCTTTACTAGTCGATTTGGATTTAGCCACGTCTGTCGATC
Source organism: Planctomycetota bacterium (assembly GCA_003670865.1). Taxonomy (GTDB): domain Bacteria; phylum Planctomycetota; class Planctomycetia; order Pirellulales; family UBA1268; genus BAIKAL-G1-2R. The sequence continues at coordinate 1,205 of QWQJ01000159.1, forward strand.
CAGCGGCACTGCTCTTTCTTCGTGCCGCCTGCCAGCACTGGCTTCTCGACGCTGATGCTGCCGTCGAATCGCTGGGCAGATTGCTCGAGCGATCAGGCGAGATTCCGGTGCGTTACGAACGTCTTGCTCACTTATTGCAAGCCGATCTTACTGCACTCCAGGATGAGTCGCTCGACCACATCGCTCGAAGAATGCGGGACATCACACGGCGGCTCGACTTTGGTCGAGCCGGTCCCAAAACTCGCACCGTCCAAGACGGCGTGATCGCTTCGCTCGATAAATTGATCGCTGCCATTGAGGAACAACAGAATCAGCAAAATCAATCGGGAGGCAGTGGCTCCGGAAGTGGCTCGGACAAGGGGGGTAACGGCAAGCCAATGGATGACAGTCGAATTGCTGGCGGGAAAGGACCGGGTGAGGTTACCAAGCGGGAGATCGGAGACACCGACGGTTGGGGCAACCTTCCGCCCCACAAGCGGGAAGAAGCGCTGCAGCAGATTGGTCGCGAATTTCCGGCGCACTACCGCGAGGCCATCGAGCAGTATTTCAAGCGATTGGCGTCGAGCGAAGATACCCCTTAAATAGTGGCATGAGCCTTTGTTAAGAATGTGGCTGGGAGACCGAGAATGAAGATGGTTCGCGATTTTTTGAGCCACCGATTGGAACGTGCTCGCACGCACCATCGATGGGGTGTTACCGGCGTCTTGATCGGGGGACTGCTCGCCGTGTTTCTAATTCATGTTGTGCCGAGCACTGCCCAAGACAGCCAACCGGCGGAGTTGCCGGGAATTCATGTGACTCTAGAACACGTCGACGGTACGCTGCTGTCGGGTCGACTCGAACGTATTGAAAGCGATAAAGTTGTGCTGGATGAGGTGGGCACTTCCCGCACGGTGGACTTGCAATCGGTGAGACGCATTCAACGAGTTGGACAACTCGATCCCGTCGACTTCAATCTGCAACTGACATGGATCGACGGTTGCACGCTCAGAGGCAATGACTTCGCGTGGGATGGAAACAAAGCCCAGTTGATAAGGCCCGAAGGCTCCGTTGAGATGCCAATTGAACGAGTACGATCGCTCAATTGGCAATCACAGGCAACCAAGTCGGCCGACGATCACGACGCCGATGACGACCCACTTGCTGGCGGCCGAGCAGAGACTCCACAAACGCCCTCGTGGCTGGAATCGGTGCCGGAGTCGACCGAAAGTGACCTCGTGGTCATTGGCAGCAGTGATAAAGTTGAGTTTGTCGAGTGCGCCATTACAGCTGTATCGGCTGAAACCGTTACGGTTTCCCTCGAAGAAGAAAAAATTTCTGTCAAGCGACTGAAAGTGATCGGCCTGCAGTGGCTGCGAGACAATCGGGCAGACAAGAAGCAAAGCGACCAAATTGTTGTCGATGTTGTCGGCGGCAGTCTGCGGGGCAATCGCGTGGAATGGTCTCCGGATGGCTTGCTGGTCAATGGCGACATACGGTTACCTGCTTGCATGTTTGTCGGCGTTGACTACGCCGCCGGTCGTATGACCTCGCTGACAACACTCCCGACTGAACGTCTTGAAGTGGATCCTTATTTTGCTGCACTCGGCAAAGTTGATGGGCTGGCGGAGTTTTTCGCTCCCCGAGAGATGGCTGCCGACCGCCAGTGGCCTCGATCGGGCCTGGTGATGCGGCCGCGCACGGTAGCCGTCTGGAGGATGCCCGCCGACAGTCGTCGATTTCGCATGACCGTGGCCCCTGCGGGGGGCCAGCATGCCACAGGCGGCGCAGTTGTTATTGTGGCTGCTGACGACCGCGAGGTGTTTCGGCGAGAGGTCGATGCTGGCCTGTTTACCAGTGAGTCGGTTGCGGTCAGCCAGCCAAGTGAAAGAACAACTACCCCAAAAGGAGCCGACATCGGCATCCCTGTTGACATTGATCTCGCCGGGGTTCGCCGCTTAACGATCACGGTCGATTTTGCTGCTCCCGGTACAACCAATGCGGCCGTTCGACTCACCCAGCCCGTGATTGAAAAATAACAAGTCCCTTCGGCATCCGATCGCCCGATTTCAATCTCTTCCTCTAATCGCACACACAACAGCGGTCACTTTATCCATGCCACGCAGACGGACTTTTTTGCCAACACTTTTCGTGATCGTTGTTTGCCTCTGCTGCCACATTGCAGGTTCAATCACCTCGGCTGCCGAGGGCATCGCGAGCGTGCTTGAGGCTCAGCAGCGACGCATCGATACGATTCGTCAGGCATCGACGGCGTCCGTGGCAATTTTTGCTGGCGAGGCCGGCGGCGGCTCCGGCGTACTCGTCAGCGCGGACGGTTATGCCTTAACTAATTTTCACGTTGTGCAACCGGCTGGCTTATCAATGAAGTGCGGCCTTTCCGATGGCCGAGTCTATGATGCGGTGCTTGTTGGTCTCGATCCAACAGGCGATGTATCGCTGATCAAGCTGGTGGGTCGGCACGATTTTCCCTTTGCTGAATTCGCGGATAGCGACCGCGTTGCGGTGGGCGATTTTTGCTTTGCGGCGGGCAATCCTTTTTTGCTTGCCACCGACTTCCAGCCATCCATCAGCGCCGGCATTGTTTCGGGCACGCATCGCTACCAGTTTCCTGCCGGCACCATCCTTGAATATGCCGACTGCCTGCAAGTCGATGCGGCGATCAATCCGGGCAATTCCGGTGGTGCACTGTTTGACGCCGATGGCCGCATCATTGGCCTCAACGGCCGGGCATCGTTTGAAAAACGAGGTCGAGTGAACGTTGGCGTTGGCTACGCAATCTCTGCCAATCAGTTGAAAAACTTTCTCGGTTTTTTGAAAGGTGGCCGGCTCGTCGATCATGCGACGCTCGGAGCAACGGTGAGTACCAGCGAGGATGGCCGAGTCGTCATCTCTGACATTCTTGAATCCTCTGATGCGTATCGGCGTGGGCTGCGCTATGATGACGAGATTGTCTCGCTTTCTGGTCGCAATGTTCGCACTGTCAACGCCTTTAAAAATATTCTTGGCACGCTGCCAGCGGGCTGGCGTGTGCCACTGGTCTACCGTCGCTCTGGCCGCAGGGTTGAGATCTTTGTGCGGCTCGCCGGCGTTCATGCAGCAGCCCAGCTCGCGGCCATTGTCTCGGGAGGTGATCCGTCAGCGGAACAGCCTCAGCGGCCCGTGCCTCAAAAACCGCGACAACCCGATGATCCACAGCAGCCACAACAGCTGTCGGGTAAGCCTCCCGTTGCCACGCTACCCCAATCGCTGCGTGGCCTGTATGAGGAACGCAGTGGATTTGCCAACCATCACTTCAACACGGTGGAACGAACTCGGGTTTCCCAGATGATTGCTAGCCGAGGCATATTCAAGGCCCACGCTGGGGCGTGGATTTTCACTGGACGACTGCCAACTGGCGAGCCGTTTCGGATTGAACTCTCCGATGAACGAGGGCTGATCGATCTGCCGACTGGAACGACAACGGTCGATGCCACCGGCGACCTTGATGCCAATCCCAGTCCGCCTGGCAGCGGTGGGATGCTGGCGGCACTCATCCTCTGGCGAAGGCTTTTGCGAGAAGGGCCGGGCTCGCTCGGTCGCACAACTTACTGGGGAACAGCGCCGCTGGAATCGTCGCAGCGGGGTACACCTGCTCTTGTAGTTGATGTGCTGGAAACATCGGTTTCGGCTGTCGAATCACGATTTTCAGTGGGACCCAGCGGTAGGGTCGTGGGGGTGGAACTCTGGATCAATTCTGACGCCGACCCGTGTGAAATTCGGTTTCTCACGCCGCTGGCAAGCGATCCCCTGGAAATGCCAGGCGTGATTGAAGTGCGTCACGGCAACGAACTCTTTGGCACCTTTAACGTCGAGGCTGCGAGTCTTGAAACGATCGATGCTCCGATCGACAATGATGTCAATAAAAAAGCACCCGCAGAATCTGGCGCCGCGAGCGGAGCCACGCTGCACGATTCTATTTCTGAACCGCGAGATGAGTCATGAAGCCTGTTGTGCATGGCTGTATGTTGCGGACTGTGCTCTGGGTAGCGATTGCGGCTGTACTCGGAATTGGCACAGCGACTCGACCGGGCCAAGCTGCGACTCCAGAGGAGGTCATCGCCGGAGCAGCACGCAAAGTTGTCAAACTCTACGGCGCCGGTGGCGGACGTGGGCTCGAGGCCTATCAGACAGGGATTCTTATCTCGGCCGAAGGCCAGATTGTCACCGTCATGAGCACTGTTTTGGACTCAGACGAGATCGATTGTGTGCTTGACGACGGCAGACGTTTTCCGGCAACGCTGCTGGGGATGGATCCTCGCCGTGAATTGGCTGTGCTGACGATCGCCGGAGAGGATCTACCTTTTTTTGCTCTGAACGAATCGGACCGCGTTGCCGTCGGCACGCGAATTTTTGCACTCTCTAATTTGTTTGGAGTGGCCGTTGGCGATGAACGCGTCAGCGCGCAGCACGGTATTGTCTCTGCAATGGTTCCACTGGAGGCCCGCCGTGGGGCATACGAGGCGCCGTATCAAGGCGCTGTGTACGTGCTTGACTGCACGACAAATAATCCCGGATCCCCTGGCGGCGCCCTCATCGATTGGCGAGGACGATGTATCGGTGTTCTTGGTAAGGAACTCCGCTCAAACGATAGCGGCATCTGGCTCAATTACGCCTTGCCGGCAGATGAGGCGTGGCGCGGAGTGCAAGCGATTCGAGCTGGAGAAACACAGCCAGAAATTCGAGTGTCACCCGCCAAGGCATTTGATCCGATCCTGTTGGGTTTTGTTCTCGTACCAGATCTATTGGATAAAACGCCCCCCTTCATCGAGTCGATTCTGCCCGGCTCTGCCGCTGCTGCCGCACATCTTCAGCCAGACGATCTGCTGATCGCCGTCGGTGGTAAATCAGTGGCATCGCGATTTGCCGTTCAGCGAGCCCTCGGAGTGCTTGCCGAAGGCGATCCGGTGCGATTGGCTCTTGTGCGCAATGGCACGATTGTGGATGTGGATCTCGGCCCCCGGCCCGGCGAAACTCAAAAATGAATACTCTCTTTTCGACAACACGAATTTCAATGGTGTCTGCCGGCTCTCTTCGGCGGTCGCTCCTGTTCGTAGCTGTCGGGCTCACACTCTGGAATTGGTCGACTGCGATGCCAGCCGTAGCAGCTCCATCAGAGACGCTTTCACTCGATGAGGAGGCAGCGTTTCAGGCCGCCGCCGATCGCGTTGCTGGGTCAATTGTGCGCATCGAAGCGGCGACTGTTTCTGAGGCCGGGCTGGGTGGGTCGACAGAAGCTAATCCTGGAGGCGGCCCCTCGTCTGGCATCATTGTGGATCGTGAAGGCTGGATTTTAACAACGAGTTTTGCGGTCCCCAAGGATAGTAAAGAAGCAATAGTCATTCTCACAGAAGACCCTGCTGGCCCCACCCGTAAGGCCGCCAAGGTTGTCGGTCGTGATCTCTCGCGGGGCTTGGTGCTCCTTAAAATTGAGACCGCTGGACCATTGCCTGTGCCGGAGTGGGTGTCCCGCGATCAACTGGCCGCCGGGCAGTGGACGATCGCGATCAGTCGCTCGTTGGACGGTGCTGTCCCCAGCCTCGCAGTTGGCATTCTTTCTGCAACCAATCGCGCGTGGGGCAAGGCCGTGCAGACAGACGCCTCGATCTCGCCCAGTAATTACGGCGGCGCTTTGCTAGACATTCAAGGACGCGTGATAGGCATCTTGGCTGCTCTTCCTGCCGACACAGCCGGCATGAATCTGGGAACTGAGCTGTACGATTCAGGAATCGGGTTTGCAGTGCCCTTGGAGGAGATGATTCGGGTGCTGCCCCGGCTCAAAAAGGGTGAGACTCTGGCTCCTGGCATCTTGGGGATCAGCTACAAATCCCGCGATATTTTTACGGCCGAGGCGGTTATTGCCACCGTCCGGGCTGGATCTCCCGCCGCTCGAGCCGATCTCCAAGCAGGAGACACGGTGGTCTGTGCCGATGGCCGTCCGGTCACCCGTATTGCCGAGTTGCGGCACGCTCTGACGCCCCGCTACGCCGGTGACACGCTGGATCTGGTTGTCGAGCGACGCAGCACCGAAAAAAACGGCTCGCTTCCGCCCTTACGGCTAGAAAAAAGTGTCACGCTTGTTGAATCGCTTCCGGTTTGGAGGCGACCTGCAATCGGCATTGTGCCTGTTCGGACGAGTGGCAGAGATCCGCAGACGCCACTGGCCGACAAGGTGGAAGAGACAGCAGGCAAGCCAGACGCCAAGACGGTGGCGGTGGCGTGGGTCTGGCCCAAAGGCCCCGCGGCACAGGCCGGCATTCTGGCCGGAGATGTCATTGAATCGCTGAAAAGTGATTCTGCGACCAGCAGTCAACCCCTTGAGCCACTGGCGATCGAGTCGCCCGCCACGCTGGCTGGTATTGTCGGCGGTATGGAAATTGGGGCGGCAACGGAACTGACGATTCTGCGAGATAAAAAACGTCTGACCTTAAAAGTCATAGCTGCCGCCATGCCTGCTGATCTACGGGCTGTCGTACCCGCCGCCGTGCCAACGCTGATCGCGAAACTTGATCCCCTAGCACCGCTAGTCGATGCGGCCACAATTTCCAAACTTGAAGCTGCCGAAGTGGCCAAGCCACCGCTAGTCGTGCTGCCGACAGCATCGCCTGAGCAACCGCTTGGGATTTTGGTCTACTTTGGTGCGCCTCACGGCCCCGTGGAACAGGCCGAAGCGGTGGCGTGGAAAGCGGCTGCGGCCCGCTATGGGGTGGCCGTTGTGCTGCCAGGATCGGGCGATCCGCAGCGTTGGAGCCGCGAAGATATTGCCACCATTGCCCGGTCGCTGGATTCGTTGCGATCGCGACGATCAATCGATCCGACGCGAGTGGCCGTCGCTGGCCGTGGGGCAGGGGGGGCATTTGCGTGGCTGGTTGCTGATGCACTCGGGCCGGCGGTGCGAGGAGCAGCCCTGCTTGATTCGGCCCTGCCTCGACAGACAACAGTCGAATTGGCCGAGCCAGGTCAATCCCGATGGGTGCTGTTTGGGAGTGCCACACCACACCTAGCCTCCAAGGCCGATGCCGATCGAAAGCGACTCACGGCAGCAGGTTTTTCGATTGGCGAATTGGGTAGCGAACTCGGCGAAACCCTTCCCAGCGAAATCCTCTGCGCTTGGATCGAATCGCTTGGCATTCTCTAGCAATGGCTGATCCTCTGGAGTCTCACTGCAATCAACCTGTTTTTATAAGTCCTTGCACACAGCCACGCGTGGTCGAGCATGGCAAAGATCAGGTTGCCATCCAGATTCTCTTGATTGATGACCAGATCGTGGTGGTCGACAAGCCCGCGGGTATTCCCAGCGTACCGGCTCGCACGCCGCTGGACCCACCGAGTGTGATCGATGCATTGGCTAGCGACTATGGGCGTCTTGAAGCAGTGCATCGCCTTGACCGCGACACGTCAGGCGTTTTGATTCTGGCTCGCACGCCATCCGCTCGAGCTATTTTGGGACGGGCGTTTGAGTCTCGCGATATTTACAAACGCTATTTGGCTGTTGTGACAGGAACGCTACCATCGGTAGAGGGCATCATTGATCTGCCGCTCGCCGATGACTTGCGACCACCGCGCAAGCGAGTCGACCCAATTCTTGGTCGCCGGGCCATTTCGCGTTGGCGACAACTAGCAACGTCAGCCCCGACAAGCATCGCCTGGGCTGGCCGGGTGCAGAGCCTGCTCGAACTCGAGCCGCTCACAGGCCGCTCCCATCAACTACGTGTGCATCTGGCCTGGATGGGCACGCCGATCGTTGGGGATCCGCTCTACTGCCAGCGAGTTTTGTCACCTGCGCTTGGGCCAACGGCCCAGCGACTCGGGTTGCACGCAGCCTGGATCAATTTTCCGCATCCTGCCCAGCCGTACAGGGTCCAACTCCTTGCCGCGGTGCCGGAGGCAGAACCCTGGATCGGATTCGCCGACAGCATTGCTTTGTGGCAGTGCCAACCGCCTGTCATCGCGTGACACCTCCTGCGTGACGGATTTTCACACGCGATCCCGTCGGTCTCTATCCATGACCGCGCGACCAGAATGTAAGGAATCAGCCTAAACCGGTCGTTGATCCAAGGATGCCACTTTTCGGTGCAGTGCCGTGCGCATAAATCGTGCTTTCACTGTCACAAAAGCAATTCACGAGTACAAAATGAGAGAGCGACGAGAGTTTTTTTCGACTGAAAAAATACTCACTAATGCGCATTTTTGGCACTTTACTGGATCATGGCGTGAGGACTCAAGGGGCAGGATCGTATCACTTGGCACGGGGTTTGCAGCCAAAGGTCTTCGGCAGAATATGGAGCACAGGCCATTTCTTGGTGCTCGAAGTTTCGTCACTGCGGAGGTGACATGCTTCGATTTTTTTATTCCCTCTGGAGATGCATGATGGCGGCTAGTGATTTGTTTGGTTCCTTCATCAAGCCACCGTTTTGGCTTGGAAGATCTGTTTTATTTTTGGCGTTCCTGTTGGGAATCGTCTCGGCTTTCCCGATCTCCTCCAGCTCCGCAGAGGAGGAAATAGGTTCTGGAACCGCTGCTGTTAGCGAATCGCCGGCAGCTGCCCCGGCCGTCCCTAAGCCCAACCTCATGTCACTGGAAATGATGGTTGAGAAACTCTGGACAGGTGCTGACACTGTTTGGGTTTTGATTTGCAGCATGCTCGTTTTTTTTATGAACCTAGGGTTTGGTTGCGTAGAAACGGGGTTTGCGAGATCAAAGAATTGCGTCAATATTCTTTCGAAAAATTTTATTGTCTTTGCGGTGACGTCGGTCGTGTTCTGGCTCATCGGGTGGGATCTGATGTTTGGCTCCGGCGACGGGGGCTGGATTGGTAATTCTGGTTCGTGGATGGTGGGCGGAGCCGACAATAGTCCGCTCATGGGCGACAAGTACGTGGGGGTTTATGGAGCGATTAGTTGGACCCACGTGCCGCTTTGGGCAAAGTTTTTCTTCCAACTTGTATTTGCTGGAACGGCTGCAACGATCGTCTCGGGGGCCGTCGCTGAGCGAATCAAGTATCTTTCTTTCATCATTTTTTGCGCCATCATGGCGGTTGCCATCTACCCGGTTGTGGGCCACTGGATCTGGGGCTTTGGCTATCTGGCGAAAGTTTGGAATTTCTGGGATTTTGCTGGTTGTTCTGTTGTCCATTCTGTAGGTGGGTGGGCGGCCTTAACCGGAGCAATCATTCTGGGACCTCGGATCGGCAAGTACGGCTCCGATGGGAGAATCAACGCCATCCCCGGCCACAACATGACGGCCGCGTTCATCGGCACTCTGGTCCTCTGGTTTGGATGGTTTGGCTTTAACCCAGGCAGCACGATGGGGGTGGCTGGCGATGGCGGGTCGCTTGCTGCCTTAGTCGCAGTCAACACAAACTCTGCGGCTGCTGCGGCAACGCTGACTGCCACTGCCACTGCCTGGCTGTGGCTCGGTAAGCCCGACATTGGCATGACGCTCAATGGCTGCTTAGCTGGACTGGTTTCAATCACGGCCTGTGCGGCGTATACAACAGTGCCATGTGCCATGATCATCGGGGCCATTGCCGGCGTGCTCGTAATTTGCTCAGTCATATTTTTCGACCGCGTGCATGTCGACGATCCGGTGGGAGCGACCTCTGTCCACCTTGTCTGCGGCATCTTCGGCACGCTCTGCGTGGGGCTTTTCTGCTCGGCTGATCTTTCCACCACCGTCCTCAACACGCCGTTCGGTACAGCCGAGGCGGGTGGACCAAGTTTAGGCCTGTTTTTTGGCGGCGGTACCAAGCAGTTGATCGCCCAACTCGTTGGCGTACTCATGGTCGGAGCCTATGTCGTTCCTGTCTCAGCCATCGCGTGGCTCACGATCAAGGCAGTGGTTGGCCTGCGTGTGTCACCCCAAGAGGAGATCGAGGGGCTCGATATCTGTGAGCACGGCAATGAGGCGTACCACGGATTTGTCATGGTTCGCAACGAGTGACGC
>QWQJ01000153.1 GCA_003670865.1 Planctomycetota bacterium
GGTGGCGGAGGCAATTGGCGACTTGGCCGATGAGGGCGTAGGACTGGTCGAGACACATGTTGCCGAGTCCAACGCCGCCGCCAAAAAACTCTTTGAGAAGCTGGGGTTCGAAACGGCTGAACACGGTATCATCTTCAGCCGAGTTTAGCGAGATCGCTGCGACTCCTGCTCATGCATCCCTTGAGCCAACTGTTCCAGATGAGCCCGCACAGCGGCCAAGCAGACAGTCGTCGAGGTTTCGGATTCTCGCAGTCGCACCGACAAGGGGGCCGTTTTACCATCGCGACGCACATCGGCGAGGTAGTTTTGCAGAAGTTTTCGCCGCTCTGGAGTGGTGCGCATCATCCAGTGCACCCAGCACCATGCCTCGGCGTAGTGATCCTGCGAGAGTTGACTGGCCGATTCAAGCAATTCGAGTCGCTCAATATTGGGCTGCCATGTGCCCTCAAGGAGCCGGCCAGAAAGGTGGGCAATGTGATCGCGATGGACGCCTTGCTCAACCCTCGGTAGTTCAAAATATTCAGCAATGCCCTCGTCGAGCCACAGTGGAACCGTTGTGACAACCGCATGCACGTACCCATGAGTGGTCTCGTGCCGCAGGTCTTCGGCAACCCTGTCTTGCCAGGGGGCAAAAACCGAAAGCGTTGTGTCGGTTTCAACAAAAAAGGCACGGCGAGCTGGGAAAGCCGGAAAACGGCTCGCGGCAAAGGCCTCATAGCGTTCTGTTTTTTCAAATAAGTAAATGTGCACAGGTTCATCTGAAAGGGGTAGCTCAAGGCCCTCGCTTACATCGGCCCGCAGAGTTTCCAGTTCGCGAATCAATCGGTGCTGGCCGTCGAGCGGAAAATCGGCATGGATCACAAGTTGTCCGGCTCTCAGCTCGGTACGGTTGGGTAGTTCGGCTGCTTGGCCCATCGCTGCTTGAGTGGTGGTGCCGCCATGAAGCACCGAGACACCCCAACGCGACGAATCGATGAAATGGGCGCAGCCCATCAGCGTGCATGCGGCTATGCAGACGAGAGACAATGCTTGGGTAACAGACCGGGAGGTTTTAATTGGAATGAGAGCACATTCCTAAGGGACAAAAGATGTGACCCACGGCGGTCGAGAGAGTGCCGGATGGTAGCGGTCGAATAGATGAGGGCCTAGGTCATTTCGGCAACCCACTTTTGGCTGGCTTCCCTGGCTTTTACCGGCTCAGGCAGTCATTCGTCGCTGCGGCTTGGTGGTTAAGAAAGTGCCCTTCAGTGTTTCCAGAGAGAGGGGCCTGCCCAAAACAGCAGCAGCTCCAGCAGCGATTGCCGCCCGCGTTGAGTCGCCTCGAGGAAACGAATCCAGAACCACAATGCGGCAGGCGGGGCGACTGGCCGTAAGCATGGCCAGCCAGGCTAATTGGCTAGCCCCGAGGCTGCCGGCATCCCAAATCAAGGCCGTTGCAGGATCATTCAGGCTGGGCCGGCCACAGGCTGCGTGGGTGATTCGCCAGCCAGAGAGTGTGAGAAGATCAACAAGCCCGTCCAGATCAACCTGATGAGAGGCCACAACAGAAATATGAAAAGCAGAAACAGTCGCGGCATTGATGGCGGTCGTTGCCTCGAGAAACCGTTCTTCTCGCCGTACCGTAGCAGGCAGGCCCAGAGTGCCGCAGCGGCCCGCTTTTTTGTCGGCCTGCCAAGACTCGAATCGGCAGATAAAGTCATGCCACAAAACCTCTTCAACGCCCGGGATCGTTGGGCCACTGCGACGACAGCCGTCACCCAGGCTCGACGCCAGCGACACGATTGGCATCAGGGGCCACATTCGTGAAAGCAGCACGGCATCATTCTGAGTCCATCGTCCCGGTCTGTCTGTTGAGAGCACTGCAAGAGTCGGTTGGGTGCTTAGGCAAGGGCTTTCTCGCGTGAGCCGTTGAGACTCTTGGGCCACGCAGGCGGCAATTGCAGCGGGCGGCGAATCAAAAACATCAACCTCAGCGCGTTGGGATGTCCGGTCGTAAACAGTTCCCAGTTCGCTGCCAAGCTGAGAACCAATCCAGAGCACGCGAATGCTCGATCGATGGCTAGGAGTGACAAGGGTATTTACGAGCATTGCCGCACAGTGTCTTTTGGAGTAAGCGAGGCAAAGAAAATCGATGCAGTTGCGATTGCTCAAAGTGCTAGCGTAGTGGAGGAAGCGTCGCCGAGGCAAGGCAGGATGGCTGCGGGGATTTGCTTTTGGTCTTGACTTGAACTTTCAATGATTTGGCTGTGAAAGATCGCTCAGCCGGGCTTGACCAGATCTTTGTACGGCGCACAATTTTGTTCTCACGGCGTTCAAGGATGAACGCGGATTCAATTTTTAAAGCTGCTTGGTTTCACACATTATTTGTGGAGCGGGCATTGGGCAGGAGGCCGCTATGCATGAGGATACGTCTGGCAGTTGGTCGGTATTCGACGGCAATGATTCAGGGTCGCAGAACCACGTGAAGTCGAGAAATACCGCCGGTATTTTTCTCTCGCGCGTCCTGCCCTCGACTCGTTTTTTTGCCTGCGACGATATTCTCGTTAAAAATTGTCATGACGATCCCAATCGCTGTGGTCCGGGGGATGTGTTTGTTGCCCGACTGACCGCCGCAGACGACGGCCACGAATATGTCTCCTCGGCCATTGCCCGCGGAGTGGCTGGCGTGATTGCCGAGCGGATGGTGCCGACCTTTGGCATACCGCTTTGCCTTGTGCCCGACAGCGACTGGGCGTTTGCTCGGCTCTCTCACGCCTTGGCGGGCGATCCAGCAGAGTCTCTCCGTGTGATAGCGATCACAGGCACCAGCGGTAAAACGACGACGGCTTGGCTAGCCGCTTCGATTCTTTCCGAGGCTGGCCTTTGCGTCGGCGTGCTCTCCGACTTAGGGTGCCTTGACGCCTATAGCACCGAGCCTGTTTTGGCTGACATTTCTCATCCTCAGGTACTCGCTGCATGGCTCACTCGTTTGGTTGAGACCGGCTGTACGCACGCTGTAGTGGAAGTATCCAGTCGCATGCTCTCCCAACAGGTTTTGGCCGGCATGACCTGCGATACAGTGGCCGTGGGTAATCTAGCGTTGGCTCATCTGGAGCAGCACAACACGGCCGGGGCGTATGAACAAATCAAATCTCGCATTCTTGACAGTCTTGCTCTCGACGGCTGTCTGATTGCGGGTGCCGATAATAAGCGAGTAGACAAGATGGTGCAGCGACAGGCGCAGGCCCGGCCCCACTGTGCGGTTATCACAGCAGGTCTTTTAGGGCGTGCTGATGTCTCGGCCACAGCGATTGAGCGAAGTCTGCACGGGCAGACATTTTTGCTGCGAGCCGGCGGGCAGATGGCTCCTGTCGCCGTAACAACGCCAGTCACATCGTTTGTTCGCGATGCCTTAATGGCAGCGGCGATTGGCCTTCGTTACCGGGTGCCACTGGAGCGGATTGCCCGCGGCATCGAAGCAGCGGGAAGTGTCTCAGGTCGGATGGAGAAGCTCGATCGAGGTCAGGCCTTTTGCGTTTTTCTCGATGGGCCAACCAGCGGTCATGCCCTCTCAACAACTCTCTCGAGTCTGCGAAAGCTGACTCCAGGCCGGCTGGTGCTGTTGGTTGAAGAGCAGCTTGCGGTCCAACTTGTCGGCGGTGAAATCTGGGAACGTGATTGCGTTCAAAGCAAGCGATTTGAGTCGCGAGCATCGCGATGGTGTGACGATTGCATGATCGTTCCGGCTGGCATGCTCGCCGATGACGCAGGCCAAGAGCAGGTAAGGGCGTATGCTCGGGTCGATCGGCTGCTCTGGTCTCTCGGCGAACAAGACTGCCTGCTTGTGCTCGGGAGGGGAAGCAACATTTCAGCCGATTCGCCTGATCCTTTGCCTGGGGGCCTGTCGCTTGCGGTGGCCGTGGATGGCTGGCTCAAGTTGGCCAATCCTCCGCAGCAACTCTCTGCGCAGCGTTCGGCAGGGCGGCGGGCGGCGTAATTGTGTTGACGTGTGGCCAGGCAAATGGTTGCCTGGCCACGCCGGATAGACGGCGGGAGGCCAGTTGAGGCACAATTCCCTAGCGAGTCTGTTTCATACGATTGCCGCAGGGCGGGCTGGCAATACGATTGCCACAGCCCGAGCAGATAACAGGGAAAACGTGAGAAACCGCAGATGAATGAGACTGCCAAAAAAATGCCTACCGATACAACGCCGTTTGATGATCTCGGCTTGACGGTGGCCTGTCGAGAGCCGCTCTCACATCATTCTTGGTTGGGTGTTGGAGGTGAAGCAAAGTATTTTTGTGAACCTGTCGATATCGAGGCGCTGGCCCGCTTAGTCGTGCGGGCTCAAGAATGCCAGATACCTCTGCGTGTGATTGGCGGCGGATCCAACATTTTGATTCCCACACGGGGTTTCTCTGGCGTTGTGGTGCGCCTTTCGGCACCGGCCTTTTGTGCGATTGAGGTGAACCGGCCGAGCGTGGTAGCGGGGGCCGGAGCGAAGCTTGTGCATGTGGTATCTGCGGCCGTGCAAGCTGGGCTATCGGGCCTTGAGACGCTCGTTGGCATTCCGGGCACGATTGGCGGCGCTTTGGTGGGCAATGCTGGCGGCCACGGCGGAGATATCGGTGAGAGAGTTCGGGAGGTGACAGTGATGCTGCCGAATGGAAAGACGGAAGTTCGGCAGGGAGGCCAGTTGGCATTTCAGTCGCAGTGGAGCAACCTCGATGACGCCACCATCATCGGTTGCCGACTGGAGCTCGATGAAGAAAATGCCGAGTCGCTGACTAAGCGGATGCAGAGATTATGGATCGTTGAACGGTCGGAACAGCCCTCGGGTACGCGGACAGTCGCTCTCATGTTTAAAGATCCTCACGGCACCAGCGCCGAATCGCTGATTGCACAATCGGGAGCTAAGGATTTGCATGTCGGTGGGGCAACGGTCTACGCCGCGCATGCCAACTATGTAGTGGCGTCTGTGAGCTGCTCCAGCGACGATGTGCATGCGTTGATTGAAATGGTGCGATCCAAAGTGCGGGACCGACTAGGGGTTGAACTCACGCCGCAGATTGAGGTGTGGTGAGTGGGCCCTGCTGGTAGTGATCTATGAACGCTCCACCCCGTCGAAAACCTCTTGCCGTGGAGCTGTCGCCGCCGGGCGCGAACGTTTCTTTTGTCACCCAGCGACGGGCTGGTTTGATCGCCATTGCAGTATTGGCTGCCGCGGTGGCGTGTGGGTTTATGCTTTGGGATCAAGTGGGGCCTCGCGTGCGGTCCCAAGGCGGATATATCCTCCAGCCCGAATCCGTTGAGTTGCTTGGCTGCCCTGCCTGGGTGCGATGCGACTTAAAAACCGAGGCCTTGCGCAACGCCAGTCTCGATGGTGGATTGCCTCTGGACGATCCGCAACTGCCGATGCGATTGGCGCGGGCCTTCGACATGCATCCGTGGGTGCAGCAAGTCTTGAGTGTCAAGCTCCGCAATCCAGCGGGAGCGGTTGTGGAAATTCTCTGCCGCGAACCAGTGGCGATGGTCGGCGTTCAAGGTGGGTTGTTGGCTGTGAGTGCCGAAGGAATTGTGTTGCCGAGCGCTGATTTCACCGCAGAATTGGCTGCAGAATATCCGCGCATTTCAGGCGTTGAATCGAGCCCGCTGGGACCGGAGGGATCGCCCTGGGGAGATCCAATTGTGGAAGAGGGAGCGGCTTTGGCCGTTGCCATCGGACCGCAATGGCAGGCGCTCGAGATTGTGGATTGCCGGCCGACTATGGAACGAGGCAGGCGGATGTGGGAACTTTCTGGACTGGCTGGCCGGGTCGCTTTATTTGGTTCGGCACCCGGCCGAGAGGTCGCCGGAGAACCCTTAGCAGCAGCGAAGATTGCCCGACTTAAGGCGATCGGAGCAACTGGTCAGGCGACTCCAGCAGTCGATCTAACACAGCCCGACAGTGGAGCTGACGGCTCGTAAAGGTAAATGTCCGGGCCGTCAATGAATCAATTTCAATTGCGATGTCGAGTCGTGCCTCGGGGAGTGCGGCGGCCACCCGACTGCCCCACTCGAGGAAGACCCAGCAGGGTGCTGCGATCGCCTCTTCCCAGCCGATCTCGTGTAAATCGCCAGGGCCTGTCAGCCGGTAAAGATCAGCATGAACCAATCGAATGGAGTGAGGACTTGCTAACCTCGCGGGGTCATTCACTTTGTGAATGTGAATGAGACCGAATGTCGGACTGATGACCTCGCAAGCGTTGATGCCAATCGCCTCTGCCACGGCCTTGACGAATGTTGTTTTGCCCGCACCCAGATCACCCGAGAGCGAGACAAACGCATGTTCTGGGAGCGCACTGGCCAGACGACCGGCCACAAGACAGAGTGAGTCGAGAGAAGTAATTTTAAGGGAAATCGTCGTGGCATTTTGTGCCTCAGGGCTAGAACTCATGCAAAAATCCCTGCGGCTTAAGCGGTTTGGCAGTACCGTCAGCGTCGATCGCAATCAGTCGCTGGTCTGCCGTCACTTCGCCAATGATTGTGAGTGGCAGATTGAGCATCGACGTACCGGATGCCGCGACCAGCTGGTTGGCTGCCTCCGGCGGCATGGCGAGGATGAGTTCAAAATCCTCGCCATCTCCTAAGGCGTGCTCCAGAGGCGTGCGAGAGTCGCCCGGCTGGCGGCTCATTGTGACAGCGTCGGCATGGATGGGAAGCGTGCTCAGATTGATCGTTGCACCCATGCCGCTGGCCGACAGCAGTCGTGAGAGGTCAAGCGACAGGCCATCGCTGACATCAATGGCAGCATGAACGGTGAATTGTTCGGCAATCACTAAGGCCTCGCGACAACGTGGCGTGACTGCCAGATGCCGACCCAAAAAACTTCCCCCAAAAGCCCCGGTGACCACTAAAAGATCACCCGGACGAGCCCCGTCTCGCCGCCAAGCCTTTCCAGGTAAGACGCTGCCGACGGCCGTGACACTGATAACGAGAGGCCCGTCCCATGAGTTTGTATCGCCTCCGGCGATGGTCACGCCATACTTTTCGGCCAGCGTGACAATGCCTGCAAAGAGTTTGCGGCCACTGGCATCGCCACCGTGGCGGGGCAGGCAGACAGCCACGAATGCGGCCTCTGGACGGGATCCCATTGCAGCCAAGTCGCTAAGGCTGACTGCCAGCGCTTTATGGCCAACGGCCTCTACTGTCGAGTTGCCGCCGAGCAAAAAATCAACGCCCTCGCTGAGCATGTCGACCGTGATAACCGTGCGCCGCAGTGGAGGCGGCCTGAGCACGGCCGCGTCATCGCCGGGGCCTACTTCGAGTCGAGGATCGGCTGGTATGCCGCTGAGCAGCCAGTTAACAAATTCTGTTTCCACTGTGGCAGTCTCGCTCCAAGGGGGCCTCTACGGCTCAGGGACCCTAACGCCTAGAGAGTATAGAGCCCAGAGAATCTGACTAGCGACGCAGGCTGTCGGATGTGAGATTGCCAAAGAGCGTCTCCCGGCCCCGCAGAATGTAAAACTTCAGTGGGCCGAGGTTTTCGTCTCTGGCTTTGTCGAGGACATAGGAGATGTTGTCTGGGGTGATCGTTTCCCAGACGTGTAATCCAACGAGAATGTCCCCCTCGCGGATCCCCTGCTCGCTCGCAGGGCCTTCGCTGCGGACATCAGTTACGAGGAGTCCGCCCCGATAACGAGATTGGAGTTCTTGCACCTTCCCAGCGGGTACAAGCTGAAAGCGTATGCCAATTTCTTGCCAGCAACGGTCTTCGATCGAAAGTGATTGCGTTTTGGCTTTGGCAAGTGACAGGTTGATGCGTTCATCGCCGGTCGTTCTTGAGAATGTTACGTTAACATTGTCACCGGCCTTATGGCCGATCATGGCCCGTTCGATGTCGAGTTGGCTTGAGACCGGTAGTTCACCAATCTGCGTGATGAGATCGCCCTTTTTCATGCCCATCTGTTCGGCGGGGCTAGCGCGATGCACGGCCTCGACAACCACCCCACGCGAACCGTCTCCCTTGGTCGCAACAATTCCGTGCCACGTTTTATTAACCCGTTCGCTCGACATCAGATCTGTGACGAGTTCCAGGACGCGGTCGACTGGAATGGCAAAGCCGATCCCCTGAGCACCGGCCCGCACGGCCACATTGATGCCGATCATCTGGCCATCGACATTGAGCAGTGGGCCACCAGAGTTCCCAGGATTTATGCTGGCATCGGTCTGAATGAGATTGTCGTAACGCTGTGTTCGACTGACCTCGACGCTGCGATGCAACGCGGAGATGATGCCCCGAGTGACCGTGTGTTCGTAGCCGTAGGCATTTCCCATCGCCAGGACTGTTTCGCCGATCATTAGATCGCTTGAAGTGCCAATCGTGATGACTGTCAGCGGAGTCTCGGTATTGACTTTGATCACGGCCAGATCGGTGCGAGGATCGTGCGAGACCAAGGTTGCCGAGGTAGTTTTCCCAGATGCCATCGTGACTTCGACGCGGCGTACACCCTCGACGACATGGTAATTGGTGACGATATAGCCCCGGGCATCAATGACGACTCCTGTGCCCATCCCATTGACTCGTCGCAGTTCCGCGCCGACTTCGTCATCCGGATTGGAGACGAGTTTCTGGCCGTGGATGTTGACAACACTATTTCGCTGCGATTCAATCGCCTCCACAATGGCGGTTCGACGTGATTCAGAGGCCGCTAGAGGCTTCGTGGCTGAGGCACTGTAGACCACGATCACAACTGTCAAAACAGTCCACAGTAACCGCATGGATGACAGACTCCGATGGCAACGAAGACAGAAAGCGTCTCTACGATCCGGCATAAATGCCGGTGACCCGTCTCGTTGGTTTCGGCCAAAAAAGCCTGCCGATTCGCAGGTTTGTTGGGGTGGCTGGCGCAGTCTTCCCAATCGGACGACTGGCAGGCCAAGCAGGCGTCAATTGGCCTAAATGGCAAAAGCGGTGCTGGCAGAGGAAAAATTATTCACGCTGGCAGCGGTCCGAATCAGTGTCTTTTGCAGATGGTGTGGCCTCTGAACTGGAATCAGAACGGATCAAAAAAGGCAGCACTTGCAAGCAGAGAAAAACCCCCAAGACGGCAAGTACGGCCAGCGGCCAAATCCCGGCGATTTGTTCGCCAAGCTGCCAGCCGGCCTCCTTGGCGATTCCCCCCAGAAGCGTGGCCATAAAGAGAACCAGCAGCACGCCAAGTACGATCGCACAACCCAGAGACGCCATCGTGCCCTTGAATGTCCCGATTTCGGAAAATTCTTCCTGATGGAGGTCGATGCCGCGGCCTCTGGCGATGCTGCGAGGCACCGTTTCGGCTAGTTCAATCGCGCGGGCGGCGTCGGCCCACGTTGCCAGCGGCGGTATGTCATCAGGTTCACTTTTGACTTTGATGCGGTGATCTTTGTCACAGGCATCATGCAAAACGCTGAGCATTGCCTCGGCGGCATTCCATTCCACGGGCGGTAATGCAGTGAGCGACTGCCGCCCACCCGACCACTGCCACCGCTTTGATGGGTCGTCGGGCATATCGACTTCACACACACCAGACGATCCGATCAAAGAAATCTTAAGGCCAGAAGGATTCCCTCGTAAAATATGCCAGCGAACTGGTATGCCAGAGGCGTTGGTAAAGCCAACAGCCAGCGTATTCCACGCTGTGTCGGGCGTATCGTTTCCAAGAGTCGAGAGTCGCTGAGGGTCTCCGACAAGCACACGGACGAGGTCGGCATCGCGGGCAAGTTGTCCCAGCACGGCATCGCGAAAGCGATCGTGCATGCGGCGTTCCATCGTAATCGTTTCAATGGTTCCCACAGATCCTCTTCCTGCCAGACTCGCCTCGATCTCATCGCTCAGTCTTCCCACATAGGGATGCAGCCGGGCTGGCAGGAATGGAATGACAATTGACCCTGAATCTTTGCGGATCATATCAATCTCGTAGGCCCACAGCATCGAGAGCGCGAGTGGCTGAGACACCAGCAGCGTGCGGCCCGCTTGGACAAGCTTTCGCATGCCGTCGGCCCGATATTCGCTCCAGCCATCAGCGCCGATCAGCACCGCATCGCAGACCCTCACATCAAGAAGGGCCTCCCAAGAGGCGTCGCGAGGCAGATCCACTGCGAGGGACGTGTGAGGTGAGTCCAAAGGTACGTCGCAAGCCAGTACAACTTCATCGCAGCGGGATGCTGCTGCGAGCAGTGAAGCGATTTGGCCGTCAATCCCGAGGAGTCCGAGTTTCATGTGACTATTGTTTCCTCTGGAGACAAAAGCGGCCAGCCCGCTGGCGTGGGTAGGCTGTTCGCCGCTGATGAACGCGGTAAAAATGGAACTGTGGAGAGCGACTAGGAGAGAACCAGGAGGCAGGAGAAAAACGATATGACCAGACCTTTCCGCGCTGAAGTGATTGCCATCGGCGACGAACTCACGTCAGGACAACGCCTTGACACAAACAGCCAGTGGATTTCCACAGAGCTTGGACTGCTTGGGGTGCCAGTCGTGTTTCACACGACCGTGGCCGATACTCTTGCGGCGGGCGTAGAGGCATTTAGAATTGCCTGCGGAAGGGCAGATGTTGTGGTTGCTACCGGCGGCTTGGGCCCGACCGCCGACGATCTTACGCGGGATGTCTTGGCGGCTGTAAGTAACGCTCCGTTAGAACCATCGCTCGAAGCGCTTAAAGATGTCGAGTCACGATTTGCCACTCGCAAAGCACTCATGACTCCGAGCAACCGTCGACAGGCACTCTTTCCACGGGGCAGTCGGATCATTCCCAATCCCGAGGGTACCGCGCCGGGCATCGATCTGGATGTGGATCGGCCTGGAGGCGGACAGAGCCGGGTATTTGCGTTGCCGGGAGTGCCGGTAGAGATGCGCACGATGTGGCGGGGCTCTGTGGCCGAGTGCATCATGCGGATGCATCCCGAAGCGGGAGTCATCATCCACCGCCGCATCAAGTGCTTTGGGGCGGGGGAGAGTGCCATCGAGGCGATGCTGCCCAATCTCATTGATCGGGATCGAATACCGCTCGTGGGGATCACGGCTCACGAGGCGACGATCACGCTGCGGATTAC
>QWQJ01000166.1 GCA_003670865.1 Planctomycetota bacterium
ATCGCCGGCATCCTTGATCCCAAACCGCTCGATCAATTGAAAAAAAGACTCGCTGCCCGGATGGGCTTTCAGATGGCGTAAGACCGCGGCCTTGGTCTTGGGCTTAGAGTCGAGATCAAAAGTTTCGAGCCGCAAGAGCGTCTCAACAACCAGTGCGTCTTTTTCTGGATTGGCATCTTGTGCCCAGGCTGAAGCGATGGCCGTGACGATGCACAGTCCAGCCAGAATCCTGAGCAGATGCTGCGGTGCGAGGCAAAAGAAAGTCTTGTGCATAGATCGATGGAGACTGCCGGGGGAACCGGTCTTTATTCCAATTCCAACAAGCTTTGCAGGGCTTGGTCTTTTTCAGGCCCCTTGGTCAGAAAGTCAAACGCCCGCATGTAGCGGGGCTGGTCGTCTTTGAGTGTGCTGGGGTCCTTAATGATTCTGGCGAGCAGTTCGGGCGTCTTTTGAGCGCGGCTGCGCCAGACGATGTCGTGGCCGGCCGGCGAATTCCAAAGGTCGCCGGATAGATTTAAGTAGGCCGCGAGATAGGCATCCCAGTTTTGATCAGCTGCGATTCCCAAGGCCTCCACATACCAGCGATCCTGGCCGTCGTGTTGCTGGGCAAGCTGAGCCCACAACTCGGCGGCTTGAGGTGACTTACTGTGACGCAGGGCGATGGCGCACTCGCGTCGCACTGCCGGATCGGAGTCGTTGACCAACTGCTTGATGTAGGCCGTCATATCAAGCTTGAGTTCTCGAGCCAAACGCAAGCCTGTGATGCGAATATCGGGGTCCGAATCGATCAGCGCGGCAGCGATGGCCGTTTGAGACTCGCCTTCAATCTGCCCCAAAATCCACAAGGCGCGAGCCCGCAGGCGTGGGTCAGACTTGTCATTGTAGAGTTGCTGAAGCGCGCTAGCGGCCTGCTTGCCCAGTTTGCACAGCGATGTAAAGGCCAGGAAACGTACCGACAGATTTGGATTCTTGAGCGCTTGAGCAGCACCTTGGGCCGTGCTGAAATCAAACGCCGGCACGTGGTATTTTACATCGAGGGGGGCCACGCGGAAGATACGGCCCTTATCAACTTCTTGCTGGTTGTGGCCACCCACGCCTGGATCGTACCAGTCGGCGATGAACAGCGAACCATCAGGCGCGGTGCAAACATCGCTAGGACGGTACCAATTGTCGCGAGCACCGTACAGCACATCGATGATCTCGGCCTTGTAGCCTGCGCCACTTTTAGTGACCGGATAGGCGCGGCATATATTCGGTCCGGCGTCGCAGTGAATGATCTGGTTGTGAAACTCCGGGGGTAAGAGTGAACCTTCGTAGACCGTGATGCCGGTGGGGGATCCGGCTCCGGTGTTGAGCAGATTCGGTACGACGCCCGGGTCGTTCAAGTGCCAGTGGCGGAGCGGCGTTTCCTTTTCGATGTTGGTTCGCTTGTCCCCCCAGCCGGCGCCGGTGAGTTCGTCTTTGTAGCCAAAGTTTCCAAACTCCATCACATAGTTAATGCGGACGCCGTGGTTGCCGTCATCGTCGTTATCAGACTGCCAGAGGGTGCCGAAGGAATCGACAGCCACCTCCCAATTATTGCGGAAATTCCAACCCAAAGTCTCGATCTTGCTGCCGTCGAGATTGCAGCGGAAGACCATTCCCTCCTGGTAGGGCTTGCGGCTGTTGTTGATTTCGTTGCCTGCCAAGTCGATCAGCGGCTTGCCGTCTTTGTCTTTGATCCGTTCGCCGCTATTGCCAAAGTTGAAATAGAGCTTGCCATCTGGGCCGAAGGCGAATGCGTGAATGCCGTGGTCGTGCTGGGTTCCGGAAATGCCGCTGAATAAAGTCTCCTTACGATCGGATTGCAGATCTCCATTGTCGTCATAAAAAACCTGAACTTTGTCACCGGCTGAAACAATCAAGCGGTCGCCGAGAATGCAAATGCCGTGAGCCGAGTCGATGTCGCGGCCCTGGTAAAAGACCGTTTGGATGTCTGCTTTTCCATCGCCATTTGTGTCTTCGAGCACAAGGATCCGATCGCCTTCTGGGCGACTATTCCTATGTCGACGGTAATTTTTTACTTCGGCAGCCCAGATGCGGCCGAGGTGATCGATGTCGATGCTCGTGATATTAGAAATCTGCGGTTCGCTTGAGAAAAGAGTGGCTTGGCAACCATCAGCTACGTCAAGATGGGCAACAGCATGTGCAGCGTCGTGCGATGACGCCTTGCCGCCGCCTACCTGAGCAGCTGTTTTCTTACGGGAGGAAGTTTTTTTCTCAGGGGAATTTTTGCTCGGATCTTCGACCGGTAGGCCGATCTTTTTACCGATTCCAGCCCGATCTAAATTACCGGGAATCGGCTCATCCTGACCATTGACCAAATCGTCGAGCGTGACCGGTGCATCTGTAATGCCGTTCTTTGGCACCTCGATCTGGGCCGTCCAAGCAATCGCATTGAGGACGAGTTTACGGAAGTTCGGTTCACCCCAATTCCAGTGATCGTGGCCACCCGTAAAACCGAAGCCACGACCACCCCCTTCGTTTTCAGAGGCCCAGGCTACATGCTGTGGGATTTTCTTTTCGAGCACGTCTTGTCGCACATCGGGATTGCCGCTGTGCGGGCCATCTCCACGAGACAATGTGCTCGCCGGCGGGAGGGCCGTAAGGATCGGCACAACCCCCTTCATTTCTGGCCGAAACCGCATGTGGTAATACCACTCATCATTGATTTCGAAAGGCTTGACGCCCCGCGTGATCGGATGCTCTGGAAATGCGTCGAACGTGGCGGTCCAGTGCGGATTTACCGACCAATTCATTTCAAAATAGCCGCCGATCCAATCGAGAAACTCCACTCCGCCTTTGTCCTTTTCAACTTCGACACCGTAATGGATGCAGACGATGCCAGTCCCTTTTTTGGCCAGTGCGTCAACTTCTTTTCTATGCGGCACTACCATGTGGCCGCGACCACCATCGCAGTACATGACAATGGCACTTGCGCCGCTGAGAATCGATGGATCTTTCGGCCAGCCATTGTGGACCACCTCAATCTGTGCCTCCGGGAGAGCCATTCTAAGGAGCCGTGACAAAAGATCGCATCCGGCGTTGTGCTCATGGGAGCCGTAACCGTGGCTGGGATTGCCAGCGATAAAGACGATTTTCTTCTTGCCCTCCTCAGCGGTTGTCGGCCCGGCAAGCAGGCCCCAAAGAATGCATGTCAGCAAGGCGAGCGCACGCTGGCGATAGAGTTTCATCAAAAAATCTCCGGTTAAAATTGCAGCCAAGGTGTCAGGCAGGATGGACGCGGTTGAGGGATCCCGCTTTGATGTAGCGTA
Organism: Planctomycetota bacterium; assembly: GCA_003670865.1. GTDB lineage: Bacteria > Planctomycetota > Planctomycetia > Pirellulales > UBA1268 > BAIKAL-G1-2R. The sequence goes on from QWQJ01000166.1 coordinate 3,315, forward strand.
AACGGGTAGTGCCAGAGTGTCAAAAACTGAGGGCATTCACTTGGCTTTCTGCGAGGGGGAGATCAGCCAAGGAACAGGATGGCCACGAGCATGTAAAGCACGATGCCGACGATGTCGACGATTGCCGACACAAATGGATTGCTCATGAGGGCCGGGTCGAGGCCAACCGAGCGAAATAGCAGTGGCAAGATCGATCCGACCATCGTGCCCAGCATCACAACCCCAAAGATCGTCAGCGGAATCACGATCGCGGCGATTGGATCAGGCGCGTAGACCAAAGCGAGGCAGTAGCCCGGCACGGCTAAGAGCGTGCCCAGCAGCAGACCCAGCACGCACTCGCGCTTTAAGATTCGCGGCCAGTCGGCGAGGCGGCAGTCACCGGTGGAAAGGGCCGTGATCACCAGCGTGGCCGACTGATTGCCCGAATTGCCGCCGCTGGCAATGATCAGTGGAATGAAGGCCACTAGCCACATGTGGGTTTGAAAGGCTGCCGGGGATCGGGCCAGCACCATCGCCGTGACGGCAGCCGTGGCAAACAGAATCATCAGCCAGACACCACGTTTCCAAGTCATTGAGACGATCGCCGCCTCCAGATAACTCTCACCAAGTGGAGCAATGGCACCGATGCGTTGAGCGTCGTCTGTGGCATCTTGCCGCACCGCATCGAGCACGTCATCGTGCGTGACGATGCCGACGAGCCGGTTGTGGTCGTCGACAACAGGGATCGCGATAAAGTCGAATCGAGCGAGTTTTTGCACAACCTGCTCGCTCGGTTCTTCCACTCGCACGCTGATTGGATCGGATTGCATCAAATCCGACACCAGCGACGTCGGCCGTGCCATGATCAAATCTCGCAAGGAGACAAATCCCAGCAGCGTGCGGTCGGAATCGAGCACATAGATGTAGTAGATCGACTCACTGTTGGGGGCTTGAGAGCGGAGTCGCGTGACCGCCTCGCCGGCGGTGATTTCAGCGGGCAGTGACGCATACTCTGTCGTCATCAGCGCTCCGGCGGAATCCTCTGGGCAGGAAAGGAGCATACGGATGTCGTGACGCTGGGCCTTTGCTACGAGCGGCAAGATTTCATCAACCAGCTCCGGGTCGAGCTCTCGCAACAGGTCGTCACGATTGTCGGCAGCCATCCACTCAAGCAAAGAACCCAAGTGAACGCGATCGGCTGCTTTCACGAGTTCGACTTGCCGTGTCATCGAATAATAAGGAAAAATCTCTGCCTGACGCTCGATGGCCGCAACGTGAAGCAGCTGCCAGATTTCCTGATCGTCGAGGCCCTCAGAAAACTCTGCGACGGTGGCCGGATGAAGCTCCTCGGCCACTTCGCGGAGGCCTGCTGTATCGCCTTCGCTGAACATCAGCTTCAGCTCAGGAATCAGGATTGGATTGGCCGTGACCATACAAGAATTTCCAAAGAGCAATGAGATGACTAGAGGCTGGTGGAGTTGACCGTCGCAGGGAGTGGCTGGATCGCAGTTGAGCCAAGCTGTCGGCGGGCGGCAGTGGTCTATACTATCGTCGAGTGGATCTTCCAAAGCATGGGCCGAGCTAGTATGCCATGAAAGCATTCCGAGTCGAACGCAACCTATTGTGCCATTGCTTCCAAAGCCGCTGGATGGTGGTTGCTTTGGGAGTGTGGGCGTGTGGTTTGCCACCAGCGGCCACCGCGGCTGAAGTCAAGCCAGCGGAAGAGCAGCGGACAGCGGCAGATCGCGGTTGGCAAATGCTGCGATCGAGAGCCTACCTGCCCCCCGACTTCGATCAGGCGGTATTTGACAGTCTCTGGACGACATGGAATGAGCCGCTTCGCCGTCTTGCAGAGCAGGCCCCGGTGGAGGAGCGGAGAAAAATGACCATGCAACGCTACGGTCTGACGAGTGATCCTGTCGATAGATCACGGTCGCTCCAGTATGTTGTTGACGCCAATGGAAATTGGACCATGAGTTGTTTGGCCTGCCATCAGGGACAGGTGAATGGCCAAGTGATCCCTGGGGTTCCCAATACGAATTATGCCTTGGAAACCCTCACGGAAGAGGTTCGGCTGGTGAAGGTACAGCAGCGCAAGCCGTTTGGTCACATGGATATGGGGTCGCTCTTCTTACCGCTGGGCTCAACCAACGGCACAACCAATGCAGTGATGTTCGGCGTGGCCTTGATGCGACATCGCGATCGGGATTTAAACATCATCGCCAGAACGCCTCGATTTGATCTCATTCATCATGATATGGATGCTCCGGCATGGTGGCATTACGCCCGTCGCACGAATCTCTACGCGGATGCGTTTGCCCCTAAGGGCCACCGCATGCTGATGCAATTTTTACTCGTCAAGGAAAACGGCCCGGAGAAATTTCGAGAATGGGAGGAGGAGTTTCGTGACGTCGAAGCCTGGATAGAGTCGATCAAGCCACCACGTTGGCCGTGGGCCGTTGACTCGGTCTTGGTCGAGAAGGGCCGCGGCGTCTTTGCCGCTCACTGTGCCACCTGTCACGGTCGCTATGAATCTCCCAAAGACTATCCCGAAAAAATTGTCGCGATTGATGAAGTTGGCACCGACCGAGTTCGATTCGATTCGCTCTCGGTGCGCGAGCGACGCGATCTCAGCGAAAGCTGGTTTGGAAAATCAGCATCGAGCGACAGCAAGGGCACGGCCAATCCGATTGGTTACGTGGCCCCACCGCTCGACGGAATCTGGGCCTCGTCACCCTACTTCCACAACGGCTCTGTGCCGACGCTCTGGCACGTGTTGCATCCTGCCGAGCGGCCGGTCGTCTGGCAACGCACTCCGACAGGCTACGATCCTGTCCGCGTCGGACTCGAAGTGGTTTTGTTTGAGGGTATGCCTACTGGAAAAATTCCGGCAGCAGAACGGCGAGCTTTTTTTAACACGACAAAGCCGGGCAAGGGCGCTGCCGGTCACGATTTTCCAGACGCTCTGGACGAGGAGGAAAAAAAGGCCGTTCTTGAATACCTCAAAACGCTCTAGGGACTGCCGCCCGAAGACGTTTCTTTTGATACCATTTCGGTTAGTGTCCGGGTACGTCTAGGTTGCAGGAAGCCCGCGCGTGGCTAATCTTCCAGACGTCAGCGTTCATTTTTGCTACCGTATGGATTGCGACCCTTTGTCTCGACTTATCCTTTACGCCAATCAGCCTCTCGATGGAGTTTTTTTGTGACGCAATTTGAACGTGCCAAAAATGGTGAGATCACGCCTGAAATGAAGTTTGTGGCGGAGCGAGAAGATCTTCCTGAGGAGTTGATCCGATCCGAGGTGGGCCGCGGCCGCATGGTGATTCCGGCCAATCGCGTGCATCTGACAAAACGCCTTGAGCCAATGGCGATCGGCATTGCATCGCTCACCAAAATCAATGCCAATATCGGCAACTCTGCGGTAACCAGTGACGAGGCAACGGAACTCGAAAAATTACACATGGCCGTCCACCATGGAGCCGACACAGTGATGGACCTCTCCACCGGCAAAAATATCGATACGATTCGACAGGCGATCATCGACGCCTCACCTGTACCGATTGGGACGGTGCCGATCTACCAAATGCTGGAGGAACTTGGTGGCGATATTGACGATATGAAGCCGCAGCATTTTCTCGACATGTGTGAAAAACAGGCCCAGCAGGGGGTCGACTACATGACGGTTCATTCGGGAGTTCTGCAGGAGCACTTGGGGCTCACGATGAAGCGAGTCACCGGCATTGTCAGTCGCGGTGGCTCGCTGATCGCACGTTGGATGATGACGCATCGCCAGCAGAATCCGCTCTACACGCACTTCGAAGATCTCTGCGATATCTTCCGTCAATACGATGTGACATGGAGCCTAGGCGACGGTTTGCGTCCCGGTTCGATTGCCGACGCCAGCGACGAAGCGCAGTTTGCTGAACTCCATGTGCTTGGTGAACTCACGCGGCGGGCATGGAAGAAGGGTTGCCAAGTGATGGTCGAAGGCCCTGGTCACGTGCCGATGGATCAAATAGACATGAACGTCAAGCGACAAATGGAAGAGTGCGACGAGGCACCGTTTTATGTGCTGGGCCCACTGGTCACCGACATTGCCCCGGGCTATGACCACATCACCAGTGCGATTGGCGCAGCGCTTGCTGGTTGGAGTGGGGCTGCCATGCTCTGCTATGTGACGCCCAAGGAGCATCTGGGCCTGCCCGATGCCGAGGATGTGAAGCAGGGTGTGATCGCCTACAAAATCGCAGCGCATGCAGCCGATCTGGCCCGGCATCGCAAAAATGCCCGCGTCCGTGACGATGCGCTTTCCCGCGCTCGTTTTCAATTCGATTGGAACGAGCAGTTTCGGCTTTCACTCGACCCCGAAACCGCCCGTCGCTACCACGACCAGACGCTGCCGCAGGACACGTTCAAGAGCGCTCATTTTTGCAGCATGTGTGGCCCGAAGTATTGCTCGATGAAGATCACGCAGGACATCCGCGACATGGCCGCTCGAGACGCTGCCGGTGGCGTGGCCAGCGAGCCCGTGGCGATTGCCTTGCCGCAGGAGGCATAAGAAACGCCTCTTTTACGAACGCTGAAAATCGTCGAGCAATCCTTGGCCGCACCTACTTCTGCGTCCAGTGGGTGCCATCGGGGCGGTCTTCGAGCGTGATTCCGGCCTCTGTCAGTTTGGCTCGCACCAGATCGGCTGTAGCAAAGTCTTTGCCGGCTCGTGCTCGGGCCCGAATCTCAATCACCAGCTCCATGAGTTTTCCGACAGTGGCTTGATCAGCGCTGCTTCGAGTAGCTTCTGGCTCTTTTACAAATAGACCCAGTATGCCGGTGAGTTCACGCAGCACTAAAAGCATTGCGTCGAGCAGGGTACGGGCAACGTCTGAAGGACTTTTTTCCAGTCCTTGCTGGTCGATGTGTTTGTTCACGACGCGGACAAAATCAAAGAGCGTGGCGATGCCGACGGCCGTGTTGAAGTCGTCATCCATGGCAGCCAGAAATTTTTCGCGGAGAGCCTGAGTTTCGACACCTGCCGCAGCAACGGTAGCATTTCCTTGGCGGCGATTTTGCAGCGGCAGCGTGTAGAAAGACAAGCCGGTCACCCGTTGGCAGCGAGCAAAGAGCCGCTCGAACGCCTCCATTGCACGGGCACTTTCGCTCAGGGCTTCTTCACCAAAATGGATCGGACTGCGGTAGTGTGTAGAGAGGAGAAGCATGCGGATCGCCTCGGGGCGGTGTCGCTCGAGAAGATTTTTGAAGGGCTCTGCTCCAGTCGATTTGCTTATTTTTGTGGCGGCCTGGCTGGCAGCTTGTTGAGCAGCATCTTGGCTCGAAGCCTCGCTACCAATCGCCGCATCACGGGCGCGGCCCCCCACCTTACCGCTAGCGCCCGCAGCCTGCATCAGGCCGTTGTGCATCCAATAGGTGGCCATCGGACAGTTGTGCAGCGATTCACTCTGGGCAATTTCGTTTTCGTGGTGTGGAAAAATGAGATCGAGTCCGCCGCCGTGAATGTCAAAATGTTCTCCTAGGATTGCGCGGCTCATTGCCGAACACTCGATGTGCCAGCCCGGACGGCCAGGGCCCCAAGGGCTTTCCCAAAAAGGCTCGCCAGACTTGGCTTTTTTCCAGAGGGCAAAGTCGGCAGCCGATCGCTTGCGTTCAACCGTTAATCCTCCCTCACCCTGCATGCTCTCGACCGTGCGGTTGGTGAGCTTGCCATAGTCGGCATCTTGGGTGACATCAAAATAGACATCGCCATCGGAAGCATAGGCAGCGCTCTTGGCAATCAAGCCTTCAATGCATGTGATGATCGGGCCGATAAAATCAGTTGCCTTGGGCATGTGGTCAATCGATTCGACGCCCAGTGCCGCTAAATTAGCCAGGTAGTCAGCCGTCATTTCCGTGGCGAGCTTTGCCATGGTGGTGCCGCGGGCGGTGCTCTCGGCGATGATCTTGTCGTCAACATCGGTGATGTTCACGACCCATGTCACCTGCCAGCCGGAATATTCAAGATAGCGTTTCACGGTGTCAAAAATCACCGGCCCAACCATGTGGCCGATGTGGCTGGGCTTGTAGACAGTGGGGCCGCAGAGATAGATCCCGACATGGCCGGGCTTCACCGTGACCATCGCCGACTTCTTTTTCGTGAGTGTGTTGTAAATCTCAATGGTTGGCAGGGCGTCTGTTGTCCCAGCCGGGGAGTCCATGTCAGTCATCGTCATGACGCTTTTTTTCTCCATCGTGAAGTGTCGAGTGACAGGGATCTGTCATTTGGAAAGTTGAAAATGTGAAAAGCCGTTTCGTTTCTTCAGGATGTGCGTTGGATGAGGACCACGCACTCAGCCGCAATCGCCTGCTGTTGGCCAATCGGCCCGAGGCCTTCACCCGTCTTAGCCTTGAGCCAGACGACGCTTGAATCGACGCTGAGGATGGTGGCAATGCGTTCCCGTATCGCCGTGCGGTGGGGCAGTATTTTTGGTCGCTGGGCAAAAATCACGCAATCCAGATTGGTGATCTGCCAGCCTGCTAGGGTCATCCGTGAGCCTGCCGCCGCCAGCATTTCCGCGGAGTCCCGGCCACGATTGGCTGGGTCGGTGTCGGGGAACATCTCGCCAATATCGCCCAGCCCGGCCGCCCCCAAGAGGGCGTCTGTAATGGCGTGCAGGAGCACATCGGCGTCGCTGTGGCCAAGAGCCTGTTGATCGTGCTCAATGCGGATGCCGCCGAGCAGGAGGGCATTGCCAGGGACCAGTGGGTGAGTATCGTGACCAAGGCCGACGCGAAACATGACCAGCTCCATCCGAAAACAAAAACACAAAAAGATTTGCCCCGTTTTCCCTTATACTCCGCTGATGCACAACTCCAACCGGTTAGGCGATGCTCCGTTGCTTGCCAACCGCCAGTTCGCCGCCACCAGTGCCCCGCTGATTGCAGTCGAGGGACTAGCCAAGGAATACCGCGTGTACGATAAGCCTGAGGGCTTATTGGCCAGCGTATCGGGCTTGTTTCGCCGCACGAGTCGGTTGGTGCCGGCCCTGCGGGGCGTCAATCTGACCGTAGGACGAGGTGAGTTTGTGGCCCTGCTTGGGCCCAACGGCGCTGGGAAAACGACGTTTCTCAAACTCCTTTCCGGCATCATTACGCCCACTCGGGGCACCGCCAGCGTGCTGGGCCATGTGCCGTGGGAGCGAGCCGACGATTTTCGCCGCCGATTTGCCTTGGTGATGGGGCAGCGAAATCAACTTTGGTGGGATCTGCCCGCTGCCGAGAGTTTTCGGCTGCACAAGGAAATCTACCGGATCGAGACCACCCGCTTTGAACGCACGCGAGATGAACTGGTCGACATGCTCGACGTGCGAAAGCTGCTCTTGCAACCGGTGCGTGAGCTCTCGCTGGGTGAGCGGATGAAGCTAGAATTAGTGGCGGCGCTGTTGCACGAACCCGAGGTACTGTTTTTGGATGAGCCAACGATCGGCCTTGATGTCGTTGCTCAGCACACGCTCCACCGCTTTCTTTCCCACGTGCAAACCGAACGTCAGATGACCGTTGTGCTCACAACGCACTACATGAAAGATGTGGCTGCCCTCTGCCAGCGGGTGGTCGTGATCACGCACGGTGACATTCTCTACGATGGATCGCTGGACCAGATTGTCGACCGCTTCACGACGCACAAGATCGTCACACTCGATCTGGATCACGAACCGTCGCAAGAACGCATGGAGCGATTTGGCTTTCCCTGCGAGATTCGTGGGCCACAGGCAATCCTCCGCATTGATCGCTCTCGCATTGCCGATGTGCTTCCGGAAATTCTTCGCAGCGAGACCGTGCGGGACATCTCGGTTGAAGATGTGCCACTGGAGGAGATCGTCGCGTCGCTGTTTCGGTCGGAAGCCGAGATCCACACACGGGAGAGCGAATGATTGAAACTCGGTCGAACCCGGCTGTGCGGTGGCCAGGTGCAGGTTTGCGGACATGGTGGATGATGCTGGTCATTTCACTCGAAGAACGCTTGGCATACCGAGGCGATTTTGTGCTTGGGACGCTGATGCGTTTTCTGCCGATCGTCACGCAACTCTTTCTGTGGACGGCTGTCTTCTCCGCAACGAGTCGCCCAGATATCGCGGGCTACTCGCGAAACGACATTGTTGCCTACTACCTCCTGACGATGGTCACGCGGGCCTTCTCCAGCATGCCTGGCCTGTCTGGCGGCATTGCTCGCAGCGTGCGTGATGGGTCGGTAAAGAAATACTTAGTGCAACCGGTCGACTATGTGTCATTCCTGCTGGCGTCCCGAATCGCGCACAAACTCGTCTACTACATCGTGGCTGCTCTGCCGTTTGCGGGTGTATTTTTTCTCTGCCGGCATTTTTTCCCACCGATCCCCGACGCCCTGACGATTACCTCATTCGTGCTTGCGCTGGTGCTCTCGTTTCTGCTAGGATTTTTTTTGGAAGCGACGCTCGGCATGCTCGGCTTTTGGTTTTTAGAAGTGTCGAGCATTGTGTTTGGCTACATGCTTGTGCAGTATCTCCTCTCTGGCCACATGTTTCCACTTGACATGCTCGCTGGCATCGGCACCGGCATCCCGGGCTTGAGCCTCGCAGACGTTGTGCGATGGCTGCCCTTTGAATACACCGCCTATTTTCCCGCCGCGATCTGGCTGGGTAAAGTGCAAGGGACTCAACTGGTTTATTCGCTAGTGATTGAAGCAGGCTGGGTTATTGTGATGGCAGTGGCGTGTCGGATTGCCTGGTGGCGAGGCACGCGGCGTTACAGTGCTTTTGGTGGATAGTGTTTGAGGAGACGAGCGTCGCGAGCCGCTCAGTGCTATGAATCGGTATGCCACCATCTTCGCCACATTTGCCCGCGCTTGCCTTGTGCGAGACATGACTTTTCGTACCAATTTTATATTGGAGTGCGTCACAAGCCTGGGCTGGATGTCGATGAATCTCGCCTTCTATCTGCTCGTCTTCACATTTACCGCTGAGATCGGCCAAGGCACCGGCTGGACTCGTGAACCCTTTTTTGCCTTTGTCGCAACGGGTCTGATTATCAACTCGATTGTGCAAGCGCTCTTCATGCCAAGTGCTGAAGAGCTCACAGAAATGGTCCGCACTGGTGGCCTCGACGGTGTGCTCGTACAACCCCTCGATGCACAATTTTTACTCTCCATGCACAGGATCGATTTTTCGGCTTTTGCCAACGGATTGGTTGGTATCGGATTGCTCGCTTGGGCTCTCAAGAGTATCGATCGCGCGCCGCACTTCGTGGTCTGGCTGCTCTACCCGCTTTTAATCCTCTGCGGCGTGGCGATTCTCTACAGCCTTGTGATCATGCTCGCCGCAGCCACAATCTGGATGGGACGCAATCAGAGCCTGTACGACTTCTGGTTTTACCTGACAAATTTCTCGCGTTATCCTGCCGAGATCTATGCAGGCCCGTGGGGTTCACCGCTGCGTGCCCTTTGCACCTTTGTGATTCCAATTCTGCTGGTGGTCAATGTGCCTGCCCGAGTCATCGCACAGCCGCTGGAAGGGCAGGGATGGGGCATGATCTTCGCGGCAGTCTTCGCAGCGGTGGCATCGCTGCTCATCTCCCGGATTGTCTTTCAGTTAGCCATCTCCCGTTACCGCAGTGCCTCAAGCTAGAAGCACGCTCGTGCCGGAATCATGGCTTGGTCTTTTCACGATGCGGTCTCACACGAGACTCACCTAGAGACTCGTGCTACTTTCATCCCTGATTCTTCCCCACTTTACCCTTCAAGAGCGTTCAATCGATGCCTTTGCAGCTTGCCTTTAGTTCCAATGCGTATCTCGATGTGCCTGTCGAGCAGGCGATCTCGCAGATTGCCGGCTTAGGCTACTGCGGAATTGAATTGTTGGCTGATGTGCCCCATGCGTGGCCAGCGGGTTTCCTCGAAGTGCAGAAGGAAGCCATTCGTCAGGCGATTCAATTGAGTGGACTAACGATCTCAAATATCAACGCCTTTATGATGAACGCGATTGCCGATCCACGGCAACCCTACTGGCACCCCGGTTGGACTGACCCCGATCCTCACTACCGGGCCATCCGCCGCGAGCACACCAAGCGAGCGCTTACGCTGGCGGCCGAACTCGGCTCGCCGGGTATTTCAACTGAACCGGGGGGAGAACTGGCCCCGGGTCAAAGTAGGCAGAATGCCACCGATATTTTTTACGAAGAGATCATGCCCTGTCTCGATGTGGCCGCCGAGTGTGGCGTGACCTTGATGATCGAGCCGGAGCCGGGATTGCTGATTGAAAAGTTTGAACAGTATCTCGAGTTTGCCGACCGAGTGGGCCATCCATCGCTGGGACTCAATTTTGATATCGGCCACGCGTACTGCGTTGGTGAAGATCCTGCCGAGTGGGTGCCGCGAATGCAGGCTCACACAAAGCACTACCACTTTGAAGACATCGCAGCCACCCGCGTCCACCACCATTTGGTGCCGGGCGAGGGGGCCATCGATTTTGTCGCGGTGCTGAAGGCAATCGCCCAGCACACTCCCGACATGTGGATCACTGTAGAGCTCTACCCCTATCGCAAACAGCCAGACGCCGCCGCACAAAGCGCGCGGGCTTTCTTACTTGCGGCGGCCCGACAAGCTCACGTGGAGCTCGCCTGACCCATGGCAACAGTGCTGGCGTGGCTGCGGTTGGTGCGGATTCCCAATCACGCGACAGCGGTGGCCGATGTGCTGGCAGGGTTTTTGATCTGTTCCCAAGCCCAAACCATCGAATGGCCGGCCCCGTCGCTGTGGTTAGTGATTGCGGCGAGCGTGTCTTTTTACGCGTCTGGCATGGTGCTCAATGACGTCTTTGATTACCAGCTCGATCGCATTGAGAGACCCGAGCGACCGCTGCCTTCGGGCAGGATCAGTCTGTCCACCGCCGCCAGAGTTGCTAACGTCCTATTGGCTCTGGGCAGCATCTTGAGCTGTGCAACAGCGGCGGTGTCGGGGTATTCGTCGGTCGCCCTCGTCGGCGCGGCTTTGACAGCGGCCATTTGGATTTACAATCGAAATGCCAAACGTACGCCTTTGGGGCCGCTGGTGATGGGCAGTTGCCGCGGTCTCAACTGGCTTCTAGGTATGGCTGCTGCCGGTGGACCGACCGCGTCTTATCAGTGGCTCTTGCCGCTGGGCATGACAATTTATGTGGCAGGCATCACGCTCTACGCCCGGGACGAAGCGGGGGAAAGTCGCAGGCACGTGCTCGGCCTAGCCACTCTTTTCATGCTCGCTGGACTGGCTACTGCGGGAGCGCATTCCTACTGCCTGGCGATCAATCACGGTGGCTCGACGTGGCTTGCCGGCAACCGCCTTCCCTCATGGATTTTGCTCTGGAGCTTGCTTTCGGCCTCGATCCTTGTTCGCGCGGTGCTCGGCATGATTGATCCAAGTCCTGGTCGTGTGCGGGCAGCGGTGGGCAATGCAATCATGGCCATCATCACGCTGGATGCCGTGCTTGTGCTGGCGGCCTGCGGCGAGCAGTGGGCGATTGTTGTGATCATGCTGCTGGCTCCATTTTTATGTGGTCGACAACTGGTCTCTGCCACCTAGCACGGGGGTCAGGAGTCTCAGTCAGAATCTGTTTGACGTGGCATTGAGTCGTAGGCGGAGAGTCGTGTCTAAGGCAGGGAATTTTCCATGCGAATGGGCTTCAGTACCAACAGCATCAGCGATACATCTGTGCGGGACGCATTGCCGATTTTGCGAGACATGGGGTATACCTCAGTCGCCATCACGCTCGACCATGCTGTGCTCAATCCGTACGGGGAAAGCATCGCTCAGGAGATCGCTCACTGGAGGGCCTCGCTCGGCCGAGCTGGTATGACCTGTGGGATTGAAACGGGTGCCAGGCATCTGCTTGATCCCTTGCAAAAACACGAGCCGACGCTCGTCACAGCAGCCAGCCTTGGGCGATTGCGACGCATCGACTTTCTGAAGTGCTCGATTGACATTGCCAAAGCCTTAGGCTCGCCGTGCGTCTCGCTTTGGTCGGGCATCGCGCGTGACTCAGCCGACGAAGAGTCGCTGTGGGATCGCCTGATAACAAGTCTAGAGCCTGTGCTTGTTCATGCCGCTCTGCACGACATCCAGATTGGCTTTGAGCCTGAGCCCGGGATGTTTATCGACACGCTGGCGAGATACCAACAACTTTTGGACCGCCTCAATCGTCCCGATGTTCTGCGACTGACAGTCGACATTGGCCACATGGAGTGTATGGGAGAGCGACCTGCCTCAGACCTGCTTTGGGCCTGGGCCGATCGGATCATCAATGTGCACATCGACGACATGCTGGCCTGTCGCCACGAACACCTGCCACTAGGCTCAGGCGATGTGGAGTTTCCATCGATCCTGAAAGCCCTCACCAGTTGTGGCTACGCTGGCAGTCTCCATATTGAGTTGCCACGACAATCTCACCGCTGGATCGAAACAGCCCGTCAGTCAGCGGCATTCTTGCGAGCCGCTATTGTCGACGCACGATGACTCGGTTCTGTGGCGGGGTATTGCGTCGCTTCTTGATGGGTATGACAGAAAACAGGGGATCGTCATTGGGACCGGCGTCACCCCTCCATCCGTAAGGCCTGCATCGCCTGATTCAGCATTGGGCCTGCCTTTGCATCGCCCAAGTACTTAGACTCGCAGCAACACCCAGATTAGGAAACAGTCTATGAATTTCCCCTTGCCCGCTTTCCCTCATGTTTTGCTGCTCTCAATTCCAGGCCTGCGTCTGGAAGATTTGGCACGGATGCCTGCGCTGTCAGCACTCGCTGGTGGCGGAGCATGCGTCCCGCTGGCGCCAGGGCTGCCGGCTCTGACATGTCCTGTGCAGGCCACGCTCACAACCGGGGCCCGCCCAAGCGGACACGGAGTTGTGGCCAATGGTGTCTTTCATCGCACGACTCGCCATCTGGAAATGTGGATTAGCCCCGACAGCGTGCACCAAGCCACTCGCCTCTGGGATCAACTCAAATCGGCTCGCCCCGACCTGCGCACCGCAGCTTGGTTTGCCCTGCAATCCAAGCATGCCACGGCGGATCTCGTCTGCATGCCCGCACCCAAGCATAACCCAGACGGCAGCGAAACAATGTGGTGCCACACTCGGCCGGAACCGCTCTACGGCAAACTACGGCAGACTTTGGGCGACTTCCCACTCCATAAATTTTGGGGTCCGATTGCTGGCATCGAATCCTCCCGCTGGATCTGGCAGAGCTTTATCGAGGCCGCTCGCGATCTGCCTCCACACTTCGCCTACCTCTATCTTCCCCACCTCGACTACGCCGCACAGCGGACAGGCCCCGACAGTCCGCCAGCTCACGCTGCCTGTGGCGAACTCGATGCTGAGATTGAAAAAATGATTGCCAGCTACGCCCAGATCGTTGGCCGCGAGAGCCTCATCGTGCTCGTCGCTGGCGAGTATAAAATACGCCCCGTTTCCCAGACGCTTTTCCCCAATCGCGTGCTACGAGAAGCCGGCCTGCTCTCGGTGATCGACACACCCGATGGCGAAATTCTTGACCAGCAAGGCAGCTTTGCCTGGGCATTGGCCGATCATCAAGTGAGCCACATCTATCTTCAAAAGAACGCCTCCCAGCAGAGCGTCGACGAAGTGGCAGCGCTCTTTCGTGGTAGGGCAGGGGTGGGGCAGGTGCTGACAGGTCAGGAACTCGTGCAGTCTCAACTGTCAACGATGTCCCCGCCGGGAGAAAAAAGTTTGTGCGGCGATGTGGTCGTGATCAGCACGCTCGACAGTTGGCAGAGTTATTTTTACTGGCTCGACGATGCCAAGGCCCCGCGTTTTGCCCGCACGATCGACATTCATCGAAAGCCCGGCTACGACCCACTGGAGCTGCATTTTGATCGCACGACCAAGCCGACGCCGGGGGGCATGCCCGGCATTCCGCTCGACACTTCGCTTGTGAAAGGATCCCACGGAGCGATCGATCCCCTTGAGCCTTATGAAACGATCTTTCTTGCCTCACATCGCTCTGTTGTCGACGGCGACAGACTGCGGATGGACGAGGTGGCGGGGATCGTCCGGAAAGTGTTTGGTGTGTAGGCCGTTTGTTGCTCTAGGACACAATCCACTGCCAAGCATCGGCCAGGTCAGCGACATCAAAATAACGGATCATGCCTTTTGGAAAAAGGGGCTTGGCGAGCTTGGTCGACCACTGCTCCCATGCCGTTTCTCCCACGATGGCGCAGCGTTCCACATCGCGGCAGTGGTTGGTGTCGAATTTCATCTCATCCCAAAGAGCCCTCGCCTCAAGCCCGGCGAAGTCGTGAAAGATGGCCAGCACACGGACCGTGCCATGATCCTTGATGTGCTGTTCTAAAAGCGGCACAAAGGTGTGGTAATCGTCGTGCATCAGTTTGCCGCTGATCTTCAGCCCCACGACCTTTCCCGAGCTCTCCGATAATACTTCAATCATTACGAATTCCTTGCGTGTCGTTGGCGAGCGTTGTTGAGATCCATTCGACCGGTTGCGGTTGGAGCGAGTCGGCTGGCCGCTTGCCGGCATCAACGCGACCAGAGCCAGCCAGCCGACTTGCGGCTTGCAGGGTCATGTCTAGGTCGCAGGTGATCTGGCAGGAGAGTCGCAAGCCGGGCATCCCCGCCAAACCCTTGGCGGTCAGCACATCTTTTTCGGCTTTTGTCATGCGGGCTGGTTCACCCGAGACAAAAGTCACGCGGCAGGTCGTGCAACGGGCGGCTCCACCACAGGCGTGCAGCTGGTCGATGCCGCAGTCATCCACAAGCGCATTGACCAATCGCTTACCAGCGGCAACCTCAAACGTCCCGACATCTTCAATAGTCAGCTTCGGCATAAAACCCTTTCATTTTTCGGAACACATTTATTCTTGTGGAAATCGCTTGAGCTGAATCTCTTTAAATTCAACTTTCATGGGTGGTCCAGCATGGAGTTGCAGGGCTAGCACGCCTGTTGCCGCTCTCTTGCTTGCTTCTGAATCGTCAAGTTCAGACATCAGTTGGCCGTTGATTATGTGGGAAAGTTTTGGTCCCTTGGCAATCACGCGATATTCATTCCAGTCACCAGGCTGGATCACTTTCTGAAGATTTTCGGTGCTATCAATCGGCTCACCTGCCGTTTTTTTTCCGTCGCTGGCAATCGTGATGCGTTCACCTCGTTTGGCAAGAATGCCCCGACCTTTTTCTTCGTATTGAATGCCGGAGTATGTGGGGCCCGCCTCGAAGTCGGCCTGATAACCGCCCACCACAAAATTGCCATAGTCTTTGCTGCGGTACTGAATCCCGCTGTTACCACCCGTGATTTTGTAGAGCAACCGCAGTTCGAAATCATCCAGATTGCCCTGCCGCCAGATTAGGAATGTATTTCCGTTGGTGGGCTTCTCGGCCGTTGTTTGCCCGACGATGGCTCCCTCTTGCACCGACCAAAACTCTGGCTTTCCTTCCCAACCATCCAGCGAAGAACCGTTAAAGATTTGAACAAAGCCGGCGTCTTTTGCCGCATCGACAGCGAGCACTGGCTGGCACACAAAAGCACATAGAGATATTCCCAGCACCGCTCCAATAATCAGCAGACCACCACCTCGAATCCGAAAGGGGTCGCGAACCGGCTCCCATGACGGGGCAAACGATTGAATTGCATTCATGTTGACAAGCTCCAAACAGTTTTTTTAAAATCCAAGTGTGGCCCGATCGCCAACCGCTCACTCTGGGCGGGGCTAGTATGCCATCTTTCCAGTAGGGCTTGGAACCGGGGCCAGAAAGCTTACAGGGCATTTCCAACAATTTAGAGGGAATTGCGTTCTAGGCCGAGCATTTCTAGAAAAGCCTCGATGCCAATCACCTGCACTCCTAGGCGCCTCGCCTCTTTGAGTTGATTATTGCGGCGGGTTTCGTCAACGGGCTTCCAGCCAGCCGTCTGCTCGCCGGTGACGCCGGTCTTTTTGGGTATTCCAGCATCGACAAGCATAGTCGTTGACGGACTAACGGACTGCTCAACAACGGCACCGACGCGCGTCGCAAAGGCCTCTAGTCGTTGGGGGTCAGACTTTCCTCCATCAATTTTCACATAGCCAACGACAACCACTTCAAACACGGTACCGGGCGTCCACAAACTCGTCGCAACGAAGTCGCCACTGAGAATCGGATTGCGAATCACATCGTCACGGATTCTCGCACGTGCCAGCGATTTGCTTTCCAAGGCCACCACCTCAATGATTGCTTTTTTAGCATTGACTTCAGGCTGGGGATCCTTGGGGTCATATACATAAAAGAGTATTCCCGGCTTCAGCCCGCGGGTCGAACCGCAGTCAATGATGACGGAGCGTTCATCTTCGTTGACCGCGACGATGCGTCCATCGAAGCCATCGATTCGATTGTCCTTGGGCGTGGCAGCTAGGACGGCTTCTTGGGTCGCTTTGTCGGCCACGCGGAGGTCGGCCAGCAAATCATTTTGCTTTTGAATGGTTTTCTGACGCTCTCGAAGCTCTTCAAAGAGAATCGCAACTTGTTCTTCAGGAGCTTCCGCCTTGCCAGTAAACTTTTTTTGGCCGGCGATCGAGAGGTAAGCCTCCCCCTTTTTTACCACTTCCTTGAGGCTGTCAAACGATGTCGACTGCTTCAAAGATGACTCCTGTTTGTCGGCCAGCTCTTTTGCATTTGTGTTGTGTGTTTTGAGCCGTTCCTGGAAGTCTGTTTCGGCATCCTTTGCCTGCTTCTGCGCCGTTTCGATCGCTTTTTTCGCGTTGGCTTCGCTGGTTGTCGCTTGCTCCTGAGCCGCCGCCTTTTCTTTTTCTGCGGCTATTTTCTCCTCGGCAAGAGCCTTGAGATCTTTGTCTTTGGTTTTAATTGCTTCTGAAAGCCAGTCGACTAGCGTTGTGTAGGACTTTGGATCTTCTTTGAAATCAGCAAACTTCGACTGCCACGATTCGGCTGTCTCGGTCTCTATCTCACTCACCGCTTTGGCCTCGTCATAGCCGATGATGACTTGCAGTTTCTTTTTCTCTTCAATCACCTCGTTGAGCTTGGTGATCTCAGCATTTCTAGCGAGGATGGCCTCATCGGTTTCGGCCTGCTTATCGAGCTGTTTTTGAAAGAAGAGGTAGGTTGTGATTGCGAGCACAAACGTAAGCAATACAAACACAACCAGCGAGATCGTGAGCGACTGAATGACGGTTTTGTTCTGGTTTGAGGCCATGCTCGTGATGTATCGGCCTCGGGTTCAGCCGGATTTGAAGGCACTACCGATTATACCAGTTGGGTAAGCGGTCTGTTTTCGCCGCAGAACTCCTGCCAGGAGATGTCCCGGCCTGTTTGTGCAGCCATCCGCCCCATCATTGCCACTAGCGTACTATGAACAATTTGGGGACCATCGTTCACAGCAGATCCGCTTCGCACGCTTTCAAGCAGAGCATTCATTCCGGCCTGATACCTATGCGAAATCCGGTCGTAATTTTTACGGTAATTCCAACGGTTGGCCTCCTGTGGCATTGCTAAAAGATCACACCTACCGGCCGAGCCAATCACCACTTCTTCCGCCATTGACTCTGTGCCCTCGGCACGCCGGCAAGCAGCCAGCACAACGCTCCCGTCGGCAAAGCGATATCGCACATCTGTGCCAGTGGGACAGTCACCGATTGACCAGCGATCCCTCGGTTCGGTGAACTGCGTGCCCATGGCCGACACTGGTGCGGCATCACCAAGCGCCCAGAGCGCCTTATCGAGGGCGTGGATGTGGTGCTCGACAAAGTGGCCTCCTGAAAACTCGGCAAAAGAGATCCAGTTGCGGTGTCGCCATGCGGCCTGGCTCCAACCGGCTTGAATGGGTTTTCGCCAAGGCAGGCCGATCGTGGCTTTAATCCGCACCGCCAGTGGCTGGCCAATCTGGCCGTCATGAATTTGCCGCATGAAGGCAGCGGTCGGTTCATCGCGGCGAAAGCAGAGCCCCGAGACAAGCGATACTTTTTGAGCGAGGGCCAACTTGCAGGCCGCTTTGACCTGATGCACGCCGGGAATGTCGATGGCCACCGGCTTCTCGCAAAACAGATGCTTACCGCCGCGAACGGCCGCCGACAGATGCAGGGGGCGAAGGTGCGGCGGTGCCGTCAGCAGCACCAGATCAACGCCTGCGTCAATCACGCTCTGATAGGCAGTTGTGCCCACGAATCGCCGTTCCATCGGGCAGTCAAATTGTGATCCAAGGTTGGTGAGAAGTCCTGCACTGCTGGCAATCTGATCAGCAAAAAGATCTCCCATCGCTACGACTTGCACACCGGGGTCGGCCGCTGCTGCTTGGAAAGCCGCTCCGGTGCCGCGACCCCCACACCCGATCAGGCCAACTCGAATGCGGTCATCGCCACTGGCAAACGCGCCGCCGACGGGCAGAGTTGCCAAACCATTGGCAGCAGCGACGGTGAGTGCCGTTGTCAGTGAACCGCCGAGAAAAGTGCGTCGCGACGCTCGATCTGGCTTTGTAACCGGTTGTGGGTTTTGCATGTGCATCCTTGTGAAGGGCTTCGCTGTGACTCGGTGCCCCAGCGGTCGTTTGTTCTGGCACCGAAGTGGACACAGCGTTTAGTAAGCAACGAATATCAATACTTTAAACCTGCGGCTCTGGCGGAGGCAAATCGGGCAGGCGTGGTTGTAGGGCCTACACGCAAACCGCCGGGCAGCGGAGTCCTGTCTTTGCCGGAGTGGTAGGTTCCCGGCCCTGCTATCATATTGACGCTGTTCACTCGTCAGCCGAGTCGGTCTCGCTCAGCGGTCTTTTGTGCGCAGACGGACGACGAATTTCATGACAGGCTCCTCAATCGCAGCCGGAGTTACGCCAAAAGCCTGCGTAAACTCATGCAGACGCTGGGCGGGGGAATCGTCTTCCAGCGGCTGCTTTTTGCCGATCGTTTTCAGGTAGGAAACAAACGCCGCCTTGCGAGTTTGAACGAGGAAGTAGGTCAAGGCCCACGCCCGTGCGTAGGCATCGATCGCATCCTCGGCGTGGCGAAATGGCTCGTCGGCTAACACAATGGACTCCAGGCTGCCCGGTCGATAGCGAGCTAAAAATCGCTCCCGCCTCGGTTTATTCACGATGCCGATTCCCCGCCAGCCCCGCTCGCTGCCTAGGTCAGGTGTTTCAAAGTAGGTTGCGATTCCTTCGCTCAACCACAGCGGTACAGGGGCGAGTCGCTGGTGCATGCCGCAGTTAAATGCCAGCTGGTGAGTGGCTTCATGCACGAGCGTGGCCACAAGACCGGAAGCCTCTGGGCTGGCCAAAATGTCGAGGCCAGCTCGGCCGGCTGAACTGGCCGGCTTTTGTTTCAGCATGTCGCTGCCGGTGAGGTCAAATGTCGTTATCCGATTGTTCATCAGGTTGTAGTAGCCCACCACGCGGTCGGTCGCGGCGCCGAGATCGTTTTGGGCCAGGGCAGCGTAACGCTGACGATCAGAAAAGATCACAACGATCAGCGGTCGCCGGGGCTCCGTTAAGGCAAAGTCGGCCTTGTCCCAGTAGTTTCTGAATCCTTCGTAGAGCCTTTCAAAAAGCGCACCACACCACTGTGCATAGGCTCGCTGAGTGTCAAAACAGATGAGGTAGTGCTTGGTGATATGCAGATCAAATCCCGGCGGCAGTTCCCCCAGAATGCGTCGTCCCAGTGCTCGTGGCGACTCTCCTTCCAAGGGGCCGTTGAGCGTTGCCCGCAACACAATCTCTGGTGGCTGTAGAAGCTTGAGGCTCTCATCCGGCAGTTCTACAAGTAATCCGCCGTCAACCGCTTCGACAAGGACCGCGGCCTCCAACGAGCGAACCCCAGCCTCCGAACGAACTTCAATTCGTTCGATTTCCACAGAGGCGTCTGCGGCCAGTGCGATGCCTGTGCGGTCAGGGTCAATGCACAAAACACTGAGCAATGCTGCCCCGACAACGGCAGCGAAATATGCGGCGATGCGAGGCGACGGCAAAAAACACAGCGTGAGCGAACGCACAAAGGGGGGCCTTCATCACGGAGAGCGAGGGTCTTAATCAGTCCTCACTCTGTATGCGACCAGTTTCACCAGGAACTCGAAAGTGCAAATCCAGATGGAAGTACCCGAAACCCCCCAGTTGCCGACAGTAGCCATGAGTAAGAAAACTGTCAGCGGCCTGACATTGCTCTGGTTTTCGGCGTTTCACTCGGCTACTTTTGCCGCCCGGTCGCAGTTTCTTTTCAGCACTGTTTATGCATTTTCACCACCACCACCATTGTGTGCGGCAACCGATGATCGACTTCATTTTAAAGGCTTACCCTTGTGCGATAGAGTCGCATCCGATGGGGTTTTGGCCGGTTAGAATGGCTCCGCGACTGGCTCGAAACGTCACGATTGCGTTGGCCAGTCTCGTGCTTTCAGGCTGTGCCGGCTGGGCACCTTGGAAAGACCCAGCTCAGATTGCCAAAAACCAAGAAAAATATGGCCTCACAGCCGATCAGAGAATCAAAATGCTCGAGGAAAAGACAAAAGTTTGTAAAGCCAATGGAGTCGAGCAACAGGAAATGTTTACACAGGACTTGATCCAGAAGATGCTCGAAGAGCACGACCCGAGAGTGCGGTGCGCTATTTTGGACGCAGCGGCCGACTTTAATGACTCGGCGGCCTTGGCAATCTGTCGTGGTAGCCTTGACGACCCCGATCCACGGGTGCGAGTGGATGCCTGCCGAGCATGGCGGAAGCGGGGCGGTGAAGAGGCGGTCACGCTACTGGCTGCCCGTTATCAGGCCGACACGGAACTCGATGTGCGACTTGAATCACTGCGGATGCTCGGCGAACTCAAAGACAAGTCAGCCATTCCGGTCCTTGCCAAGGCCCTTGAAGATGCCGATCCGGCCGTCCAATACAGGGCAGTTGGCTCGCTTAAAAAAGTGAGCGGGCAGAATCTGGGCGACGATGTCAATAAGTGGCGGGAATGGGCGGCAGATCCAAATGCCAAAACTTCCGTATGGTCCACTGCTGAAATATTCAAGCAGATATTTTAGTGATCTTTGCGAGTGGGCCGCAGCTCGAGAAGTCGTTCTCTTTTTTGGATGCGGGCGACCGCAGAGCGAATTCATCATCAAAGTCGTATGGCGTAATAAGCACAAGCTAGAGCACCGGGGCAGTCTACAAAAACCTTCGGGAGACTTTTCCAGATTTCAGGGTTTCGCAGGCTGATTCAGCCGATACCCCTACCACACCCTGTGTTCATATTCCTACAAGCCGAAACTATTAATGCAGCCTTCACTTCGGCGAAAAATTTGTCACACGCTGGTCCCAGAAGGCCGTCGGGGAAAGTTTTTTCGATTCACACGCAGTTCGCTACTTTTCGCATTAGCAACCGCTGCTGTCATCGCTGGCGTCAGTCCATTGGACACGCCGTTTGCAGCCCCGCCCACCAAGGCCAGCAAGTCCAAAAGATTCTTTGAGTCGCTGCTTTCGCGCCCCGAAAAGCCGCCTCAATTCATTGAGGCCCCAACGCCTCCGACCGCCGAGCAGGTGGGGCAAACGCCTCGATCACCCCCGGTAGTTGTCGTTCGAGAAGTCACTCCTGCACCAGTTCGAACCGTTCGTCTACCCGGCTGGGACGAAACCACGGCCTTTGTATCATCGCTGGTGAAATCGGCACAGCAGGTAGCGACCAGTGCCGCCGATCCGGGATTTCAGCCAGTTCCCAAGCCAAAGCCACCGCAACCCTCGGTGATTCCAGAGGCCGTGGCTGCTCGACGCCCTGCCTCTGGGCCCCAGGCAGTGCCGGCAACGACTCCCAGTCCCCGTTCAAAAAATAAGTATGCCAGTAACAAGCCCTCAGGAACCCCGGCCCCGTCATCCAAGCGATTGGCAGCGCTGCGAGTGCGCATCGCGCAGACGCTTGCTGTGTATCAGCGGCATGCGCTCAACACCCAAGAGCACACCCCGTGGGAAGTGATGCACGGCTTCATTGCCTTTGGTATTCCCACTCGTGTGCGAGTGGGCGGACCGGCCGGTGATTTAGTCAACGCCATTGGTTGGTCAAATATGGGTGGCCGCTGTAAGGGGCAGGTGATGCTAGCGGCGTCTGGTGACCGCTTGATGGCCATGAAGGGAATTGGCGTTCAGGGCCACTCCGCCCAGTACCTAGCCATCTTGGCCCAGTGCCGCGTGGCGGCAAACTCCCCGATCACGCTGCAATCAAAATCATTCCAACTCAACCACCTCGTCGAAGAGGAAAAACTCTCCTGTAAGACTGGCACAGAACTAACCTTCGCATTGATTGCTTTGTCGCACTACCTCCCCTCTGACGCCCAGTGGCAAAGCCGCGATGGCAAAGAGTGGTCATTGGAAAAACTGGCCGCTGAAGAGATCGAGCAGCCGATTCGCGGCGCACCCTGTGGTGGTACGCACCGGCTTTTTGGCCTAGCCTACGGCTGCCAGCGACGCCTTAAGGCCACCGGCCAACTCGATGGCGTCTATTTGCGAGCCGATAAGTTTGTCCGCGACTATCAGAAATTCACGCTCACAAAACTTCAGAATCCAGACGGTTCATTTAGTACCGAATGGTTTAAATATCCCGCCGACCGTAACGATGATGCCGATCGCAAGATCCAAACCACGGGCCACATTCTGGAGTGGCTGACCGCCTCGCTGGACCAAGAAGCGCTCTACCAGCCCCGCATTTTAGCGGCGGTGGAATTTTTGGCGGCGGCCCTTGTCAGGGAGCCGTCAAGGGAGTGGAAGATTGGCCCGCTGGGTCATGCCTTGCACGCTCTGTGCATCTATCAAGAAAGAGTTTGGGGAGTCGTCTTACCGGGCGGCATTGCGGCATTCCACGGAACGATGAAGGCTGGCCAACCCCTCATTGCGAAACAACCGACCACTGGCACTCG
Organism: Planctomycetota bacterium; assembly: GCA_003670865.1. Lineage (GTDB taxonomy): Bacteria > Planctomycetota > Planctomycetia > Pirellulales > UBA1268 > BAIKAL-G1-2R. The sequence continues at coordinate 26,173 of QWQJ01000166.1, forward strand.
ACGAGCCGACAACCAGACAAAGGAGAAGCTCCTTCGCTAGGGTCGCCTGCATCGCTCGCTCAAAAGCCACCGATTCTTGCCCTCGGGCGTCTTCGGCCGTACGCTATCCCGTTGGAGAGTGGTAGTTTATCGATTTTTCACTCGTCGGTGAGTGAATTTTTGATCACCCACCATCTCGTGAGTGTGGCTGCATTCAACGCCGGGATGCCTTGCGATGCACCACTCCGTAGCAGGCGATTGTGACTCTTGAAAAAAATGAATTCGTCGCTGGAGCGGATTGATGACATCTTCCAACATCACTCAACAGCTGGAGCATCTGCTGGAAGGCGGCGCTCGCCTCTTTGAGGCAACGGGCTCTGACGCGATTTTGCTGCTGGTCGATCAGCGGTACGACTGGGAACATGTGCGCAGTCTTGTGGGCGCAGCGACGGTGCTCGTGGCTGCGGACGAAGAGGGTCAGCTGTCGGGAACCGCAGACCACGGCCTACGGGAAGTGCTGCTGGATGTTGCGGGGTTGCCGGTGCATGAGCGGCTGGCGCAGGCACTTCTTGAATGTGTTGCTGCTGAGATGATCGCCCCAGAAGCGCAGGTCGTTGCTATCTACAGCGGCTTCGAAGCCGGCACGATCGATTCGATGAGTGTGTTGCGGCTGGAAGAACACCTCGGCCAACTCACCAGCCGTGATCTGCGCAATCTTGAAACCAAGGTGCCACTAGAAACCCTCAAACTGGTCGTTGACCTGGCGGTTGAAATTGGCCGCGAGGGCCGCGAGGGCAAGCCTGTCGGCACGCTGTTTGTTGTGGGCGATGCTCGCAGGGTGATGCAGTCGAGCCACGCCACGGGGTTTGATCCGGTTCGTGGCTACAACCGTTCGGAGCGCAAGCTCACCGATCCGCGGGTCCGCGAGGGAATCAAGGAGATTGCCCAACTCGACGGTGCCTTTGTGGTCTGCGCCGACGGTACAGTGGAGGGAGCGGCAAGGTACATCGACGCCTCTGCCGAGAATGTGTCGGTGGCCAAGGGCCTCGGTGCCCGGCACTGGGCTGCGGCTGCAATCACCCGACGCACTCGCAGCGTGGCAGTGGCCGTCAGTGAAACCAACGGCACAGTGCGTATTTTTCAGAATGGTGAAGTGGTGCTCCGCATCGAACCCTTCCGCCGCGCGATGAAGTGGAAAGATTTTGAATACGAGCTACCGAGCGGCGATTGATTCGTCAGGCAGATCCCGCCCCACTTTTTCGACATTCGTTTTATCCGCGGGCGGCCTCATTCAAAAATGGAAAATCCATCAGCAGACGCTCTCGCGTTTTCCGTGCCGGACCTGAACGAGCAGCCAGACTTGCACGGGCAGACTGTCTGGGTGGTCGACACGCTGTCCCGCATCTACCAACTCTTTCATGCCTTGCCAGAGATGACTTCACCGCAAGGGGTGCCCGTCTCGGCGGTCTTTGGATTCGCTCGCGACCTGCTCGACATCATCGAGAAAAAAAAGGCGGACTTTATTTTTTGCGTGATCGATGCCCCTGGTCCCACTTTTCGCCACAATCAATTTGCAGCCTACAAGGCCACTCGCGCCGACATGCCGGCCGATCTTGTGCCCCAGATTCCGCTGGTGCGGCGATTGATCGATGTGATGGGAATTCCGAGGCTAGAGCTCCCGGGCTTTGAGGCCGACGACATCTTGGCAACGCTCGCCACCTGCACCGTTTTGGGCGGCGGCAACTGTATCATCGCCACCTCCGACAAGGATGCACGGCAACTCATCTGCCCGCAGGTGCGACTTCTCAACCTCCGCACCAACACAATGTTTGGTGCAGAGGAACTCCTCGCCACCTGGGGCATTCGCCCCGATCAAGTCGTCGATTTTCTGGCGATTGTCGGCGACGCTGTTGACAACGTTCCGGGGGTGCCGGGCATCGGGCCAAAGACGGCCAGCGAACTTTTGCGCACCTACGACACGCTCGACATTCTGCTTCAGAACATTCCTTTGGTCAGCGGCACAAAGCGCAAAGAAAATTTGCAAAAGTTTGCCGACACAGCCCGCTTCAGTCGCGAACTGGTGCGACTGGTGACGTCTGTCCCGGTCGAGATTCCCTGGCAGGTCGCCCGCCGTCATCCACCCGACACCGACAGCTTGGCCGACTTTCTCCGAGAGATGGGGTTTCATAGCCTGCTGACCAAAGTGTTGGGCTCGGCGGCCAAGCGAGATGCTCCACGGCCGCCGTCGCCAGCCCCAGCTTCGGCCCAGCTGCCAACCCCGCCAAGCCCCAAGCTCAAGAAGAAGCAAGACAATGGCCAAGCGATGCTCTTTGCCAGCGACGACGCTGCTGTTGTTAGACCGCGTGGCTTGGCTGGGCTTACGCCGTTGTCCAGCATTGTGGGCGGGGCGGCACAAGACGCTAAACAGCCGGCCATCGATTCAAATCTGGCCGAGTTTTTCCGCACAGTAACGGCTGCTGACTCGCTCGCTCTATGCGTCGTGAAAAATCCGACAGGGACGATTTTGTCCCCGCCGATGGGCATGGCGATGGCGGCAGGCTCTACGTGCATCTGGGTTGAACCAGAATGGCTCACGAGCGATCGGGTCAAACAAGTTCTAGAAGATCAATCGATCAAAAAGTTAGGGCACGATCTCAAGCGGCAGGCGGTGGCTTTACGTGTGATTGGCATTGAGTTGGCCGGTGGCTCATTGGATACGCTACTCGCGGCGTACCTTCTCGATGCGGGCCAGCGACAGCAGAGTTTGGCCGAGATTGCCAGTCGCTACGGACTCCCGGCAGCCCCGCTCTCTTTGCAGGCCGAGCCAGCCGGACCAGCCCAACAAGCTGTGCAAGACTGCCAAACAGTGCAGCAGCTCTCCACGATACTCGCCGACCTGCTCCGCCAAGAGGGTTTGCTCAAACTGTATGAGGATCTGGAGATGCCGCTTGCTCGTGTGCTAGCCGAGATGGAGTTTCGCGGGGTCCGTATCGACTGCGACATTCTGACGACCCTGTCTGCCGAATATGCCTTGCGGTTAGCGTCACTGGAATGCGAGATTCATGCCCTTGCTGGCCATCCGTTTGCAATCGCTTCGCGACTGCAAGTGCAAGGCGTCTTGTTTGACGAGTTGCACCTGCCGGTTGTGAAACGCACAAAGACAGGCCCCAGCACCGATGCTGAGGTGCTCGAAGCATTAGCGGCCCTGCATCCCTTGCCGGCCAAACTGCTCGAGCATAGAAAATATTTCAAGCTCAAGAGCACCTATGTCGATGCCCTACCGCTCCTCGTGGAGCCTCTCACCGGCCGGATTCACACATCGTTCAATCAAACGCTGACAGCCACCGGGCGGCTCAGTTCCAGTGATCCAAACTTACAGAACATTCCGATCCGCACTGCCGATGGCCAGCAGATTCGCGCCGCTTTCTTGCCCCGCGAGCCGGGTTGGCAGTTTGTCTCCGCCGACTACTCCCAGATTGAGCTACGCGTTCTGGCTCATCTCTCGCATGACGCGGCCATGTGCGCTGCATTTTCAGCTGGCGAAGACATTCACACGCGCACCGCTGCGGCTGTCTTTGGCATGCCGGATGATGCGGTGACAGCCGACATGCGTCGCGCGGCCAAGGCGGTCAACTTTGGCATTCTGTATGGCCAGAGTGGTTTTGGGTTGGCGAAGTCCTTGGGGATTTTGCCGGCCGATGCCACGGCATTCATTGAGGCTTATTTTAAAACCTTTGCCGGCGCTGCGGCTTTTATGGATGAGGTGCTCGACCACTGTCGGCAGGAGGGCTCTGTGACCACGATTCAGGGTCGGCGGCGGTCGATCAGCGGCGTGCGCGATTATCTGGGCAGGCGCAATAAATCCGGCAGCTTTGCCCTCTCGCTTGCAGAACGAACGGCGATCAACACGGTCGTACAAGGTTCGGCCGCCGACTTAATGAAGTTGGCGATGCTGGCCGTCGATCGACGGCTTGGAGCAGCAGGCCTCAAGGCTGGCATTGTTTTACAGATCCACGACGAACTGCTGCTCGACTGCCCCGCGAGCGAGACGGCTGTGGTGGCCAAACTGCTCGTCGAAGAGATGCGTGGTGCGATGGTGCTGGATGTGCCGCTGGAGGTTTCGGTGCACACTGGGAGCAACTGGGCCGAAGCCTAAGAAGACACAAGCAGGGTCACGATAAAGTGGACCGACGGATAAGAGTGGAATGAATTGCGAACCGTGGTCAGTTGTCGGGTCGCTCGGCTTGCAGCCGTCGTTCAGAGAAACGAAAGGTGAGACATGCTTGTTATCGGACTGATCGGGAAAATCGGTGCGGGAAAGTCGACGGTTGCAAGGCGACTGGCAGAACACGGTGCGGAAGTGATTGATGCCGATGCCATTACCCATCAGGTGCTGGAGGAAACCGCTGCGAAGGCTTTCGTCGTGGCTGCGTTTGGCGAAGAAGTCCTTGACTCGCAAGGCCGCGTGCAACGACGCATGCTGGCCGAGAAGGTTTTTGGGCCAACGCCGGAGCATGCGGCCCGCTTGGCGGTACTGGAGGCGATCATCCATCCACGAGTCAGGCAGCAGATCAGCCAGAGGCTGGAACAGGTGCGAGCGGCTGAGCTTACCGTGGAGAATCGCGAGCCCCGAAGCGGGGCAGTCGTTGTCCTGGATGTGCCGCTATTGCTACAGGCTGGCTGGGACGATCTGTGCCAAGAGTTGATCGTTGTTGAGTGTGATGAGAGAGTGCGGTTGGAGCGGCTCAGGCAGCGGTCGTGGAGCGAATCGCATGTCGAGGCCCGCGAAGCCGCTTGGGGCCGCCAAAGCTATTTTTGTAGGGTTCCAGAGCGAAAAGGAGCAACCGTGGATGCGGCTGGCAGTTTGGCTTATACTTTCAGCCAAGTTGACCAGCTGTGGTCGGCCTTTGTTGCAAAATATCCCACTCCTTAAAGAAAGCAGGTGTGGTTTGCGGACAAAAGCAGGTGCGACACAGCAGTCAATGCCCTTCCTTTGATTCTCCAAACCATCGATTGTTTTTGGGGGGTTGTCGCTCCGCTTCCCTCGGTGCCGTGCAATGCGGCACCAGAGTTTTGCATTTTTAATTCCTGCCTACGCCATCCTTTTCGCTTCTTCTACTCATCGCTCGCTTCGGCTTATTTTCCTGTCACGAGGTGTTTCATGTCTTCAATCACTGATTCTGATTCATCGCGCGAGGGGATCGACGACGAACCGATGTCGCTGGCGGAGGAAATTGCTGCCGATATCAAGCGAGAAGGGGGCGATGCGAGTGATCGCTACGAATCACTCAAAAAGGCCGACACTCATATCACTGCCTTGCAAAAAATGTCGATGCCGGAGTTGATTGAATTGGCAAGGCAGGAGGAGGTTGGCGATGTCACCGGCGTTAAGAAACAAGAGCTTGTGTTTCGGATTCTCAAAGAGCGAGTCAAGCTCAATGGCCTGATGTTTGGTGAAGGTACGCTGGAGATCTTGCCTGATGGTTTTGGTTTCTTGCGAAGCCCGGACTACCACTATCTTTCCTGCCCCGACGATATTTATGTTTCACCCAGTCAGATCCGTCGCTTTGGCCTGCGCAACGGCATGAGCGTGGCTGGTCAAATCAGGCCTCCCAAAGAGAGCGAGCGTTATTTCGCTCTGCTCCGAGTCGAGGCCATCAATGGCGAGGACCCAGCCAAGCTTTCCGCGCGAGTCTTCTTCGATGAACTCACGCCACTGCATCCCGACGAGCGAATTGTGATGGAGACAACGGCTGACGAGATTGCGATGCGGGCTGTCGACCTTGTCGTGCCGATCGGATTTGGTCAACGCGGCTTGATCGTGAGTCCACCTCGGGCCGGCAAAACAATCCTCCTGCAAAAAATGGCAAAGGCAGTGCTCGTGAACTACCCCGAGGCCTATGTTTTCATGCTTCTCATCGACGAGCGTCCTGAAGAAGTCACCGACATGGAGCGGCAGGTAAAGGGCCCAAGTTGTGAGGTGATCAGTTCGACGTTTGACGAAAATGCCAGCCGTCATGTGCAGGTGGCAGAGATGGTGATCGAAAAGGCAAAGAGACTAGTCGAGTATGGCCGCGATGTGATTATTTTTCTCGATTCAATCACGCGACTGGCTCGCGCGTGGAATTCGGAAGTGCCAAACTCGGGGAAAATACTCTCCGGCGGTGTCGATTCCAATGCGTTGCAGCGGCCGAAGCGATTCTTTGGCAGTGCCCGCAAGGTCGAGGAGGGGGGGTCGTTGACAATCATTGCCACGGCCCTTGTGGAAACAGGCAGCAAGATGGACGACGTCATTTTTGAAGAATTTAAAGGCACCGGAAATTTGGAAATCGTGCTTGATCGGCGATTGGTTGACAAGCGAATCTATCCGGCCATCGATATCAATCGCTCGGGAACGCGTCGTGAAGAGATGCTGCTGGAACCGGATGAATACCGTCGCGTCTGCGTGATGCGTCGTGCGCTCGGGGAGATGAATCCGACCGATGCCATGGAGATCCTCGTCAACCGTCTGGCGAAGACCAAAACAAACACCGAGTTTTTGCTGAGCCTTAAGTCGTGACCAGGAGCACCAACGCCTTTGTAGGGCGAAACGACCGATTGCCTGCTCTGATTCGCGTGGCTGTTGTCGTCTCGCGGTACAACGAGTCGATCACCCGTCGGCTCCTCGACGCAGCAGTGGCCACGCTTGAAGCGGCCGGGCTTCCGCTGGATCAGATTGATATTGCTTGGGTGCCGGGGGCCTTTGAACTCACGCTGGCCGCAGATCGCATGGCGGCTAGTGAGCGGTATGCCGCGGTGCTCTGTCTGGGGGCGATCATTCGCGGTGAGACCTCGCACGATCGCATCATTGCTCACGCGGTTGGCAGCGGCATCGAAGCGGTCGGTCGAACGCGTGGCTTGCCGGTGCTCTTCGGCGTGCTCACCTGCGACACCTTGGCACAGGCGATGGCTCGGGCTGGCGGCGAGGCAGGTAACAAGGGAACGGAGTGTGCTCTGGCCGCAATCGAAATGATCACACTCCTTGACCAGCTACTGTAGGGATACGGAAGGTTTCCGCTATCATCTTCTTGTGCCAATTTCCATTTCTGCCCACTCCCCCTCGCCAAGCAAGAGCTTTTATGACGCGCCGTAGCCGAGCCCGTGAAGTCGCCTTGCAGGTGCTCTATCAGTCAGAAGTAAATCCGGGCGTGGTGGCAGCCGATCTGGAGCGCTTTCTCGTGGGCCGATTGCGTCTGCCGATGCTCGTGACTTTTGCCCAATTGCTCATCGAAGGGGTCGGCAGCCACTGTGGCCAACTCGATGCGTTACTCGATGCCCGGTCGGAAAATTGGCGTCTGTCTCGAATGGCGGCGACAGATCGGGCTGTGCTGCGGCTGTGTCTGTTTGAACTGCTCCACACGGATGTGCCCGGTCCGGTAGCCGTTGATGAAGCGATTGAGTTGGCTCGCCGGTATGGCAGCGATGCATCTGCACGGTTTGTCAGTGGCATTCTCGGCAAGTTGCTCGCCGATCGCGACGCGGCGACTGCCGGCAGGATATCGGCAGAAGTCGTCTAGTGTGCATCCTACCCCTCAGGCATTTTTGGAGCATTGCTCGCGATGGCATTTTTCTTTAACCGCAAGGAAAAACCGGCAACAGAATCAGGAGCCGAGGCTTCTGCAGAAGATGCCGTGGAGCAAGTAACGGAAAAAAAAGGCCTGCTCGATCGACTGCGGTCGGGGCTGGCCAAAACCGTGCAGGTGCTCAATACCGATGTGCGCGATCTGTTCAAGCGCGAAGGCCGGCTCGTTGATGAATCATTCCTCGAGGAACTGCGGGCCTTGCTGGTCCGCACCGACATGGGGCCGGCCGCCGCCGAAGCGATCGTAGTCGATGTGCAAGCCCGCCTTCGCGCCCGCGTGGTGGACCCCGATGTGGTGATCCATTCGATCCGTCGCGAACTGCTCGAGCGGCTCCAGCAAGCGTCGTCGGAACTCATCAAAGCAGAATCGGGGCCGACGGTCATTCTTGTCACAGGGGTCAACGGTTCCGGCAAAACAACATCGATCGCCAAACTCGCCCACCGCTTGACGCAACAGGGTGATCGCGTCGTGCTGGGGGCTGGTGACACATTTCGCGCAGCCGCCGTGGAGCAGTTGGCGATGTGGGCCGGCAGGCTTGGGGCAGAGATTGTGCGTGGGGAGCCGGGCAGCGATCCGGCCAGTGTGGCCCATCGCGCTGTGGCTAGGGCGATCGAAGGGAGCTTCGATATCTGCATCATTGACACTGCCGGTCGCTTGCAAACGCAGGACAATTTGATGCAGGAACTCGCCAAGATTCGCCGCGTGATCGCCAAGCAGATCCCCAACGCACCGCACGAGGTGCTCTTAGTGATTGATGCCACCGCTGGCCAAAACGCGCTCTCGCAGGCGAAGGGATTTCGTGAGGCTGCCGGTTGCACGGGAATTATTTTGGCGAAGCTCGATGGATCGGCGCGAGGGGGCGTAATCGTACCTGTCACCGAGCAATTTGGTCTCCCGGTTAAGTTTGTCGGACTGGGCGAGGCTGCCGACGACTTGGAGCCGTTTGCTCCGGAGCGATTTGTCCAAGCGCTCCTCGAGGGGGCCTTTGGGCCGGTGGGCTCCTGCTCGTAAATGG
>QWQJ01000108.1 GCA_003670865.1 Planctomycetota bacterium
AAAACTCCACTTATTCTTGGTACGCCAGTTCGTTGAGCCCAAAGAGGATCTGGCACATATCAACCATCGCTAGAGATCGATGATCGGCCTTCTCGGCGTCACGATAGTTCGCCGATTGGCTCTCCAGAAAAGCAAGTGCCGATTCGGTTTCCACTTCATCGGGCGGGCGATTGATGGCGATTTGATAGGCCCGTTCGAGAGCCGGCCGGAAGTCGGCAGCAATGGGGGCAGTCGACTCCACTCGCTTGGCAAACGCTTCCGCCCACGCCCTTGTATGCGGGCTATTCATGATCAACAAGGCCTGCGGAGCAACCGTTGTCGTCGGACGTTGTCCTTGGCTGACCAGCGGTTCCGGCTGATCGAAAACAACCATTGAGCTGATCAATTCACTGCGTTTGACCATAAAGTAGATGCTGCGGCGGGGACTCATCTCGTCTCGAGTGCCGGGCCCAAACATCGTGAGATTGAGTTTCCCGGAAATCGCCAGCAAGCTGTCACGGATCGCCTCCCCTTCCAGCCGACGAGGCACTCGCCGCACAAATAGTTCATTCGTTGGATCGGCTTTTTCCCTCAATTTAAAATCGGCACCAGCCTCAGTCGTCTGCATGTAGACCGCACTTGTCATTAGGAGCTTGTGAAGGGATTTGAGTTTCCAACCGCCGCGAATCAATTCTCCAGCCAGCCAGTCGAGTAACTCCGGGTGAGAGGGCTTGGCTCCCGTGTGTCCAAAATCGTTGGGAGTGGCGACAATGCCCGTTCCAAAGTGATGCTGCCAGAGACGATTTACCGCCACTCGGGCTGCAATGGCTCCGGCCCCTTGATCGACATCAATGATCCAATTGGCTAAGGAGCGGCGGCGGCCGGAGTATTGTGCACCGGCCGGAGGCGACCATTGCCATTGCGATTGGGAATCAGCCGTGGGCATGAGAACCTGTAAGAAGCTTGGGGTGGCGACGCCATTTTTACGATCGACGCTGCCCCGCTCCAGAAAGTACGACTCCGGAAAGAAGTCGGCTCCTTGGGTGTGGTGTCGCATGGGCTTGTAGCCCTCACCGCAGATCATGATGTTGGTCTTGGCGGAAGGCTCCTGTTTTGTGTGTTGATCCACTTTCGCCTGGAGCCGGCGCCAATTCGCATCGCGTTTTTTCCACCACTCGAAAAGGGCGTTTTGTTTTTCAGCTGGCAGTGAGGCCATTTGTTCTGGGCTCGATGCTTCGGCCAAGATATCGGCAATGGGTGGGGGCAGTGAATCACCGTCGAGCAATGGCTCTGCGACACTCGTGAGCGAGATGCGAAATCGTCCGAGCGAGTGTTGGGTATTCACTCGGAAATCGAGCGTAATCGTGAGCGGAACTCCCGCCTCAAGCTCGAATGGTTGGGCAAGCGTACAAACAGCCGCATGGTCTTTGCCAAACTGAGGATCAACAGCCCAGCCGGTCGTAGGATTGTCGTCCAACGATGCTGCAATTGAGAGATTGCTCTTGTTCTGTTCAAAGTCGACATCGGCTTTGGCAATTTTTAGGGCCACGGGTTCTGCCCCCGGCGTGGCGGCAGAAAGGGAGATTTTACTGAGACCAAAATTACCATTGGCCGCTCGGCCAGGCCCCGATTTGGGCAGGCTTGCATCGGCCAATGCTTCCAGACGGATGCCCGTGATTTTCCGCGAAGACGGCCGAGACTCGATCGTGTAGATGTCCTGATCGCCGTTATTGCCCTCGGCCAGATACGAGCCATCGTCCAACTTTTTGAACGATGCGCCGGCTTTTGATTTAATTTCGGAGAGCTCGAGAACCGTCCATGTTTTAGCGGCTCGGTCGCCCGCACCAATCGACCGAAACAAGTCGCTTCGCAGGGCATCTTCGTATGTTTTTACCTCTGCCAGCAGCGAGTCCTGCTCTTTTCTCCACTGCGTCATCTTCGGGCTATTGCTGTTTCGCTCCAGATCAACATCTAAATTACTTCGTACCGTCAGAGTGAATGTGGAAAGAAGACGATAGTAATCTCGCGTAGGAATTGGATCGAACTTGTGATCGTGGCAACGCGCGCAGCCAATCGTGAGACCCATGAAGGCAGAGCCCGTTGTCGAGAGCATGTCGTCAAGAGCGTCGTAGCGGGTTCGCTCAACTTCATTGGCTGTAATTTGTGTGGGAAAAACCCCGGCCCCTAAAAACCCGGTTGCCGCCAGAGCTAGCGGATTGTCTGGCTCGAATTCGTCCCCAGCCAGTTGCCACTCGATAAACTTTGTGTAGGGGAGGTCTTCGTTCAGGGCTTGAATAACGAAATCACGAAAAGCCCATGCCCCCGGCCGGTCGTAGTCTTGTTCAAATCCGTGACTCTCGGCAAAGCGGGCAACATCGAGCCAGTGCCGTGCCCAACGCTCGCCGTAATGCGGATTGTCGAGCAAGCGATCAATCAAGGCAGGCCACGCAGCAGAAGACTCGTCGTTGACGAAGGCGTCTGCTTCTTCCGGCGTTGGCGGAAGGCCGAGCAAGTCGAGATACGCCCGACGCACAAGATTTCGTTTAGAGGCCTCAGGCGAGAGTTCTAGGCCCTTTGCCTTTGCTTTGGCAACAATAAAGCAGTCCACATCGGTGCGAACGCCAACCGCTAATTTTCCCTCGTCAAGATTGGGTGGAGTGACTTTTGCCAATGGCTGAAAAGACCACCACGATTTATCTTTCTCCTCTATCGTTGCCGATTTTTTCTGCGGCTTATTGGCCGCCAAAGCGAATTCGTACGGTGCGCCGTTGTCGATCCACTTCGCGATCAGCGAGATTTGTTCGGCCGACAATTTTGCGGCATTGTCGGGCATGATGGGTTCTTCGGCGTGGGTGATTAATTTGTAGAGCTGGCTGACTTGTGACTGAAAGGGAACGACCACCACGCCCGATTCCCCTCCCTCGAGCAAACCCTCGCGGGTGGCTAGGTCGAATTCCCCTTCAATTTTTTCCCCGCCGTGACACTTAAGACAGTTTTCCTTCAAAATCCCGGCGATCTGTTTTTGAAACTGATCGAGTCCCTCGGTCATCCGCTGGGCATGATCGGCGGGCAAGGCCGAGATCACCGCGGGGCGTGGCCGATCAGCGGCGTCCACCGCTTCCTCGTCGTCGGCTCGAACAGTCATTCGTAGCGGGCCGAATACCGCCAGCAAGACCGCTGCCATAATAAGGGTGAGGATGTCGACATTCGTTCGCTGAAAGCGGTGAAAGAAGTCGATCATGAGAACCTCTTTGTTGAGCGATGAGCGGCGCTTGGCAAAACGCTGCCGGAAATGGCTCATTATTTGTGGTGGGCACGACGCTCGTCGTAAGCTTTGCGCATCTGAGATTGTACATTCAGCTGAGCCCGTTGCACAATCGATTCCGGCAGTTCGTAACGGCACACGAACTTTGTAAATTGTCCCCGTTGCTCGGCCGTTTCTTCCGAAAGACGGCGGGTTTTGAGGCATTCAGGGCAGGTCGGTACAAGATGGCCTCCTGCGCTTTTGACTGCCTTTTGCCAATCGTTTTGTGTGGCAAAAGGAATCGTGCCCAACGTTCCCTCTGGAGTCACAAAAAAACGCGGCTCACTCCACGGAAAAAGGTACGGTTGCCCATCGGCCTTACGACCAGGACACTTCGGGTTGTCGCAGGCATACGCGGGCCAGGCGATTTCGCGGGAGCCTTTATCTACAAATACGCCCTGGATGCCCGGCGCCCGAATCTGCTTGCCTTTCTCCGTGATAAAGAGGTCGAGCATCGCCATGCGTTTTGCCTCGATCGCCTCAAACGTAAGCGGCTGGGGTTCACCGATGCAAGACAGTGCGCAGCACGCCATCGCCATCCACAAAAGTTTCACGCCGGTTGATGCCATCACAATGCCAATCAGTTGCTTAGCGGTGGCGTGCCGGGAGGAAGCTGGAATGCACCTTGCGGAATATCTTGCCTCGTCACGCCTGGTGCCTCCCACTGCACTCGCAGATGATTTCCGCCGGTACACTGCTGGTATAATTTCACTTCAATGTCAACCCATTGCTCTGCGACAAAACTGATCGACGAAGTCCCTGTCCAGTTCCAAGGACCTCCATTCCACCCGGCGTTTGCGTAGATCTGTTGCCCATTGATCGTGATCCAGCAACCATCATCATGGCTGACATAGAAGACATATTGGCCCGACTGAGTTGCCCGGATTTGGCCCCGCCAGATGACCGTAAATATTTGTGTTGGATTGATCATAGGATGCTTAGGATAATCCGGGCCGCTAGGCCCTCCAGAAAAGCCGCTCCCAAAAGGCATGTTCAGGTCGAGATCAACTCGGGATTTGTACGGTGCTCCGGTCCAGTCCGTCTTGTCGCGATACTCAGCCAAGAGTCCCGGCCTACTTAATTGGGATGCGATCTCTCCTCCGCAATCCAGCAGCGGCCGCCACAGCCGGGTGCAAATCTCAGCTCCAACAACTGTGTCATACGGGTTGATCGCTTCTGGCGCGAGCCGCTGCACATTGCCGTCCATTTTGAGAATGTTCATCATGCCGCCATGACGGGGTGCAATGGCTTTATCCCACGCATACTGGTCGGCAGTGACCCAGGGCAAAGGGCTAGAAAAAGCGTCGCCAAGCACGATTCTGTCGGAATCTTCCTGGAAGCGTCCGAGGCACGGATTGACGCCATAGGAAAGAGTCGCAATGGAAGAGCCGACATTCGCCGTCGGACAGTTATAAATTTTGGACTGCGGCCCTTCAATGTATCTATCCATCTCGTAGAGCATCTCTCTTGCCGTCGGTGCCCGAGAGAAGGCGGTGATATACCTGTGCAGGGCGATTCCCAATTGTTTCTGATTGTTTCCGCACTCAGCCGCACGAGCTGCTTCACGAAACATTTGCACAGCCGGCAAGAGCAGGCCAATCAAAAGTCCGATGATTGCGATGACAACAAGCAGCTCAATCAATGTAAAGCCACGCAGAAAACGATCAGGGCACTCTCGTTTAAATTTCATTGAATCACCCTCCATGGGGCCTCTGCCCCCATAAAAGCCTATCATTTCATCGGATTTATTTAAAGGCTTCCAGAATCTTTTCCTTTCTTGAGAAAAAGATTTCCTCCTCTCCCGGCTCCTTTGAATCGCCCGATCGTGAAGCCTGTGGCGAGCGCTGCGATGGCCGCCACGCCACTGGCAATCCAAAATCGCCGGGTAGCCGCTCGCTTGGTAGTCGCTTCCTGCTCGAGGGCTGCTTGTAAGAGCACGGTGGCCTCTTGTATCGCTCGGGTGCCAGCGGGGGGCCGCTGATCGAGCCATCCGCGATCGGCAACAACTTGGATTTCTGGCTGGATCTGCCGGTCTGCCTGCCAAGCCGATGCGTCACAGCTCCATGCCAGCGGCAAGGGCAGATGGCGTGAGCCAGGGGCCATCACGTGCTCAATCGCTTCAACAGCCTGAAGCAGAGCCGTTGGACTGGCAAACCGATCAGCCGGATCTTTCGCCAACAGCCTGTCGACGATGCCAGCGACACCGGCAGGCAGCTCTGGCCGTCGCTTTGCGATCGAGACCAGCGAATCCTTCACATGTGACATTGCCACTGCCAGACTTGTGGTGCCTGTAAAGGGCGGCCTGCCTGAGAGCAGATGGTAGACGGTGGCTCCCAACGAGTAGAGATCGCTGCGGGCATCCACCGGTCGCCCCTCCGCCTGCTCAGGGCTCATATAGAGCGGAGTGCCGATCGTCATGCCTTCCTGTGTGAGATCGAGGCCGTCAGTTTCGGAGAGTACGCAAGCCAGCCCGAAGTCGGCCACCTTCACCTCGCCGGCTTGAGTGACGAGTAAATTTTCCGGTTTGATGTCTCGATGAACGATGCCCTGCTGCGCCGATTTTCCAAGCGCTAAACCCACCTGCGTGAGCACGGAAAGAGCCTGTAAGGCATCGCACGCCCCCCGCTTTTGTAACCACATTTTCAGCGATGGTCCGGCGACATACTCCTCGGCTAAAAAATGAATGCCGTCAATACAGGCCACCTCATGAATCTGCACGATGTTGCCATGCACAAGCGCAGCGGCCGCCCGGGCTTCCTGGGCAAAGCGGTCAACCGCGGTTTTATGCTTGAGAGTCTCAGGACGCAAAACCTTGACCGCCACCTGCCTGCCGAGCGACTGTTGCTCAGCCAAATAAACATCTGCCATCGCACCACTTCCAAGCCGGCGCAGGATGCGGTATCCTCCCAGCTGTCGCCCGGAGAGATCGTGGTTGTCCCCTTGCGGGAGCGATGAAAGAGGTGGGTGCGAGTGCATCAGGCCTTGAGTATCGACCGCGAGGCACGTTTGGGCAAACGGTTGATCTTTGTTTCTTTTTTTAGCCCGCCACAAAGGAGATTTTGTGCCCACACCTTCCGCCGCCACCCTGCAACAAGCCGCCAAAGACCTCGATTTGAAAGCCTTTGACTACGAAGTCACGCTCGACACGAGCGCCGGCCCGATTCGCCTCTCGCTGGATTCAACGAGTGCTCCCGGGCATGTGCGTAACATACTCGCCTTGGCCCAGAGCGGGTATTACGATGGCGTCGGCTTTCACCGCATTATCAAGGGCTTCATGATTCAAGGCGGTTGCCCGGCAGGCACAGGCACAGGTGGCCCGGGCTATACGATCCCCGCGGAGTTTAATCGCACGCCCCACGAACCGGGCGTGCTCTCGATGGCCCGCACCAGCGATCCCAATTCCGCCGGCAGCCAGTTTTTTATCTGCTTGGAAAACGCCCGCAGCCTCGACAACCAATACACCGCCTTTGGTCGCACAGCCGACGAAGCGAGTTTGGCGGTTGTCAAAGCGATCGGGAGTGTGCAAACAGACTCTCGCGACAAGCCGCTTGAGCCTGTAGTGATTAAAAAAGCGACTGTGCAACGCACGCCCAAGGCTTAAGCAAAAGAGTTCGCGGGAGCGGGAGGAGCAGGAGAAGCGAGACGTTGTGCCGCGATGTGCGGGTACGGCCAAAGACGATCCCGACACGTCTCGCGTCTCACTGCGGCTTACGAAACAGTCGAAGATCTTCTGCAGTGCGAATGATCAGCGTCGATCCAAACGCGATGGGCGAGGCCATGATCTGCACGCCCAGATCGCTTACAGCGACTTCGCGATACGACTTGCCCGGCTCGACAAGCGTCACAACACCCTCCTCGCTGGCAAAAATAATCAGGCCGTCGGCCAAAAGAGGTGACGCAGAAAAATTGCCGCCGATGCGGTGCCGCCAGAGTTCACGGCCGCTTTTAGCATCCAAGCAGGTGGCCACGCCTCGGTCGCTCATCACATAGAGTTCTTCGCCCACAACAAGAAGCGCCGGCGTAGCAGGGATCTGACTCTTCTCCTCCCAGACAATGGCCGATGGAGGCAATTTTCCTACGCCTCCCTGCTTGATTGCCAGTAATTTTGGTGTGTTAAAGCCCGTACACACAAATACCAAGCCGTGCGCGGCAACAGGCCTAGGCACAACGGAAAAACCGTCGTAATCAAGCTGCCAGAGTTCGCCGCCGGTGGCGGGGTCGTAGGCATAAACATGATCCGCAGCTGGCGTGACGAGTTCGTCCTGATCCCCCACGCGAAAAATCGCCGGCGTGGCAAAACTTTTTTTGACATCTGGATTGTCTCGCAACACCCCAGATCTCGGCGTCTTCCAGCGTTCCTTGCCGGTGGCTGTATCGAGGCCCACAGAATACTGCACGTCTGCGCCATCGCAGGTGAGGACGACCAGATCCTTATAGAGGACGGGGGAACTGCCCGGGCCAACCATGTGCTCCAGCGTATGATCGGAGTTTCGCCAGACGATTTTGCCGGTGGCTGTGTCGATGGCTGCCGTGCCGTTCGTGCCAAAGTGAACATAGAGGCGGCCGGTTTCAATGGCGGGGGTTGGAGAAGCGTGTGAATTCTTCTTGTGAATTTCGGCCGGTTTCTCGACTGTAAAAATTTCAATATCGTGAACAAGCCGACCGCTCGACGTGCGCACGCAGATAGCCCGCAGTGACTTGCCGCCGTCTGTGGCGGTGGTCATCCAGACCTGATCCCCCAAGACAACAGGCGTGCTCCAACCCGTACCGGGGATCGGCGTCTTCCAGACGAGGTTGGCCGGCTGATTGAGATCGTGTGGCAGATTTTCGGCCACGGCATGGCCGTCGCCTGTCGGCCCTCGATAGCCCGGCCAGTCGACCGTCGCCGAGATGGCAACCGGTGAAACAGCACATTCGACAAAAAACGCTGCCACGATGAGCGAAGTCAAAAAAATGCGTTGAGTAAGACGGGGTTGTGTCATGGCAGACGTTTTAACGAACCAGAGTCCCGGTGGCTATAGGCCGGCAATCTCGGCTGCCCCAAAATCTTCTCGTTGTCGTGCCGATCGGTTCTTAGCGACGGCCGCCAAAGATTGTCCGCAGGCCCAGAATCGCCATCGCCATGCCACCGACAGCAATGAGCATCGACCGGCCGTTAGTAAAGATATCCAACATCTCGGCCAGCGTGGCCGAGGGATTTAAATACGAGTGGGCAAATGTCAAAGAGCCGTCCGACGCTGGAAACTGGCCAGTGGGTAGCGGCGGATTTGAAAAGGCAGTCGTGCTCTCGCTTGGTGACTGCTGTGTTGATGGCATGCCGCCGACATGCATCGATCGCTGCTGGGGTTGATCCAGAGGCGCGGTGGCAAACCGGACTGGTGACTGCTGTGTGCTTGTGCCGATGCCACGGTCGAGGGCCGGAGTGTTGGAGAACTCTGCCAGTGGCATGGCTGTAAAACCCTTCGATCCGACGCTGGCCAAGAATGTGCGAACGCGCGAGGAACAACTGCCGATCGTGCGACCGTCACTTTGACCAAAGAGCACGCCAGCCAATTCACCACGCTCGTTTAAGATCGGGCCGCCGGAATCCCCCTGCCGGGCGGTCGCGGCCAGTTCGACAAACTCTTTTGGATAGCCCGCTCCGGGTGAAAGATATTCTGTGCAGTTGCCGGTTTCTGCGCGGAAGGGTCCACGGCCGTAGCCGGCAATCGTGAGAGGCTCGCCGATCAGCGGCGGCCTTTCGGCAATCGTGACGGGGACGGCGTGGGGTTTCCAAATAACAATCGCCGCCAAGTCCCAAGGCTCATCCCAACGCACGACTGTGCCGGCCGACTGAAACCCATCCGGAAACTGCACCAGCACTGCCGAACGACTGTCGCGAATCACATGCCAATTGGTGAGCACTAAGGCCTGCGTTCGATTGACATCGACCAGCACGCCAGAGCCCAGCGACACGCCGGCGTTTTCAGGAGCCACAATCCGGGCCACCGACAGATGGGGTTTTTGACCTGTCAACAGGTAGTCGGCAAAGGGTTCGTGCGCCCCTGGTGCGGCGGCCGGGGCATTTCCGCTACCCCAGCCCCACGCGAATGTTTGGGGGAATGTTTGGGCCTGTGCCTGCTCTTTCACGCCTCTGATTGGCAGAGCCAGCCCAGCCGATAGCGAGGCCATAAAAGCGATCGCTCGCATCAACTTTTGACTCGCTGGGAGAGGATTCGATTTGCACGTGTGTCGCATCCGAATCTCGTCCTTCCTGCGACGGCTGCGATTATCGCGGGCCGCCTCGCATCGCCTGCCGGCGAGTGTGCCGATCAATGATACGCCGCAGCAGTTCGCGTCGCAATTGTTCGCGCTCCCGACTTGCATTCTCAGGGATCTGTGACACTGGCTGAACGAGCGTGCTCAACTGATTGTTCATTACCATGGCTCCCTCAACTTTCATCTGTCAACGGCGCACTCTCCGGCCATCGCACCACTTTCACTCTTCGTCGGGGATAGCTCTAAAAAAATAGCCAAACTTGCGAGGGCATCGCAATCGCTTTTATCGGCAAAGTCGCTGCTCGAAACGGCAGTGGGGCTGTTGGGTATCGCCCCGGCCCGGCCTTTTACGACTGCCGCTTACCGCGAACGCGTCGAGGGCTGAACTGAAAAACCAGCTTCGCAGAGTCGCTGCGAAAGGGCCGCGATGTGGTTAAAGTCGGCCGTCTCAACGGTTACTTCCACGCTGGTTTTAAAAACATCGGGGCCGCTGAATGTGCGGTCGTGCGTGATCTCTTGAATGCTTGCACCGGCGGCGGCAATCGCGGCAGACAATGTGGCGATGCCCCCCGGCCGATCGCTGACTTGCGTAGTAAACCGCCAGGTACGGCCATCGGCGGCCAGACCGTGATCAATCACGCGGCCGAGCATCGACAGATCGATGTTGCCTCCACAGAGCAAGAGCACAACCCGACGGCCTGCGAGCTCTCTGCCTGCGTCGCCCATGATCGCCGCCAGTGCGGCGGCGGCCGCCCCCTCGACCACCGTTTTTTCAAGCTCCAAGAGTCGCAGCACCGCCAGCGACAACTCCTCCTCGCCCACAGTCACCACCTGATCGACCAGCGGCGCGGCAATCGCAAATGAAAGCTCGCCGACCTTCCCGACAGCGAGCCCATCGGCCAGCGTCGGCCGAATCGGCACACCGACCGGCTTCCCGGCAGCCAGCGAAGCAGTAAAGCTCGCCGCAGCGGCTGTTTCCACGGCAATGATTTTGATGCCGGGCTTGAGGCTCTTGGCGACCATCGCCACGCCAGCCAGCAGGCCAGCGCCGCCGGTGGGCACGACAATCGCATCGGCATCGGGCACATCCTCCAGAATCTCTAACGCCATCGTCCCCTGCCCTGCAATCACACGGGCGTCGTCAAAACCATGAATCCGGCTGAGTTTTTCCTGTTGGGCAATCTCCACGGCCAGCCGACGGGCATCGTCAAA